>JAFTKE010000228.1 GCA_017456045.1 Oscillospiraceae bacterium | reverse complement strand
GGGATTGGCCTTCAGCTCCTGGACCTCGGCGGTCAGCAGCACCATTTCCAGCAGATTGTCCAAGCCCATGCCGGTCTTGGCGGAAATGGGGCAGATGATAGTGTCGCCGCCCCACTCCTCGGCAACCAGCTCATACTCGGTGAGCTGCTGCTTGATGCGCTCGGGGTTGGCGGTGGGCTTATCCATCTTGTTGATGGCCACGATCAGCGGCACTTCGGCGGCCTTGGCGTGGTTGATGGATTCGATGGTCTGGGGCATGATGCCGTCGTCGGCAGCCACCACCAGAATGGCGATGTCGGTAGACTTGGCGCCACGGGCACGCATGGAGGTAAAGGCAGCGTGGCCGGGGGTGTCCAGGAAGGTGATCATCTGGCCGTCCACATCGACGGTGTAGGCGCCGATGTGCTGGGTGATGCCGCCGGCCTCGCCCTTGGTGACGGAGGTCTTGCGGATGGCGTCCAGGGTAGAGGTCTTACCATGGTCGACGTGGCCCATGACAACGACGACGGGAGCGCGGGTCTCCAGCTCTTCGGCGGTGTCCACGTGATCGTCGATGATCCGCTCCTCGATGGTGACGGTGACTTCCTTCTCCACCTTGCAGCCCAGCTCGGTGGCCACGAACTCAGCGGTATCGTAGTCGATGGTCTGGTTGATGGCGGCGATGACGCCGTTCTTCATCAGGCACTTGATCACTTCGCTGGCGGTCTTCTTCATACGGGAAGCCAGCTCGCCCACGGTGATCTCGTCGGGGATCTTCACCACAGTGGGAGCCTTCCGGGCCACCTCCATCTGGAGACGGCGCATCTTCTCCTGCTCCTCGTTGCGGGACTTGCTGCCCTTGAAATTGCCCTTCTGCTGCTTCTTCTGCTGGCTGCCCTTGCCGCCGCCGATCCGCTGCTTGCCGCCCTGGAAGTTCTGGACCCGCTCGGAGACCAGGTTATCCACATCGGCGAAGCGGTTGGAGTTGACCTGCACCGCAGAGGTATCCACCACACGACGCTCCCGCTTCCGCTCCGGCTCCTTGGGCTTGTTGTCCGCCTTGGGCTGCTGAGCAGTCTGGGGCTTGCCGCCCTGCTGAGGCTTGGCCTGCTGAGGCTTGGCCTGCTGGGGCGCGGCAGCCTTGGCCGGCTCTGCCTTGGGCTCCTCCGCCTTGGGCTTGGGCTGCACCGCGAACACCTGCTCCAAAGAAGCGATCTGATGGGTCTGGGTCATGTAGTCGAAGACCACGTTCAGCTCATCCTCGCTGAGCACCTGGGTGTTGGACTTGGGCTTTTCAAAAAACTTGGAGATGATCTCGACGATCTCCTTGGGGGCCACACCAAAATCCGTGGCCACATCCCGAATACGATACTTCACTAAACTCATATACGCACCTCCAAAATGTAACAGACCGTCAAAGACACGCACCACCCAAGGCTCCCCTCCCAGGGGAGCTGTCCGCGAAGCGGACTGAGGGGTACTCCCCAATGCCTGGGGCATCGGGACCGATCCGCTTTGCGGATCGGACACCCTTCCGCCCCTTCGGGGCACCTCCCCTCAAGGGGAGGCTTTGGTGCATCCCTTTTTCGACCTTCATGTTGGTCTACTTACTTCTTACCTTTGCGCAGGTTCTTCTGGTGGGCTTTCGCCTCCTGCTGGCGCTTGCGCAGGCGTTGGGCCTTGCCCTCCAGCACCTCCAGCACCTTGGCATCAGGCTTTTCCATAGCCTTGACGAAAGCAACCGCCAGCGCCGCGTCTGTGAACGCCGCCAGAGCGAGGCTGGATCTTCCGATCGCCATACCCAGCTCATCCTTGGTGGCAGCGATCTTCAGGCACTGCTGCTCTGTCCCCGCCACATAGCTTTTGGCTCTGCGCCAGGTGTGGTCCCCGGCATCCGAGGCCACGATGATCAGATATGCCTTCCCGGCCCGGGCCGCAGCGCCCACAGGCTCCTCGCCCAGCTCCACTCTGCCGCCCTTCCGGGCCAGTGCCAGGTAGTTGAGGCTCTTATCCATGGCTGCCCTCCATCTCCTTCACCAGCCGGTCGTAGACCTCCTCAGGGATGTCCACCTCCAGGCTGCGCTCCAGGGATCTGGCTTTGCGTGCCTTCTTCAGGCACTCGGGATCCGGGCACACATACGCGCCCCGCCCGTTGAGCTTGCCACTAAAATCCAGGGACACGTTCCCGTCGGTCTGCCTGACCACCCGGATCATATCCCGCTTATTTTTCCGTTCCCGGCAGCCCATACACTGCCGCTGGGGGATCTTCTTCTGCATAAGCTGCACCTCCTAAATTCCCGTTCTCGTAGGGGCGAGCATCGCTCGTCCGCCGCGGATCGATCCGGGACCGCTCTCCGGACGACCAATGGTCGCCCCTACGAGAGACGATTCATTCTTCTTCCTGGTCCTCTACGGGCTCAGCCTGAGAAGCAGGCTTGATATCGATCTTATAGCCGGTCAGTCTTGCGGCGAGACGGGCGTTCTGGCCCTCCTTGCCGATGGCGAGACTCAGCTGATCGTCGGGCACCACCACACGGCAGGCCTTCTGACCGGGCACCAGCTCGACGCTGATCACGTCCGCGGGGCTGAGGGCCGCCTTGACATACTGGCAGGGATCCTCGGACCACACCACGATGTCGATCTTCTCGCCGTGCAGCTCCTCCACCACAGCGCCCACACGGCCGCCACGGGGACCGACACAAGCGCCCACGGGATCGATGCCCTCCATAGCGGCGCGGACCGCCATCTTGGACCGGGAACCGGCCTCTCGGGCGATGTTCCGGATCTCCACCTGACCCTCCGCGATCTCGGGGGTCTCCAGCTCAAAGAGGCGCCGCACCAGATTGGGATGGGTCCGGGACACATAGACGTTGGTGCTGCGTGCGCCCTGACGGGCCTCCAGCACGTACACCCGGATCTTGTCTCCCTCGCGATAGGTCTTGCCGGGGATCTGCTCGCTGACGCGCAGGATGGCGTTGTGCTTCTCGTTGCCGGTGCCCACGGTGACGATCATATCGCCGCTGGGATCCAGCCGCAGCACAGTGCCGGTGAGCAACTCCTGAGCCTTGTTGGAATAGCTTTCATAGACCATGCCCCGCTCGGCTTCCCGGATGCCCTGGATGACCACCTGCTTGGCGGTCTGGGCGGCGATCCGGCCGAACTTCTCCACATCCACGGGGATGGTGATGGTGTCGCCCACCTGGACGTTGGGGTCCATATTGCGGGCAGTATCGATGTGGATCTGCAGAGCGGTATCCTCCAGCTCCTCCACCACAGTCTTGACCTGGA
This sequence comes from Oscillospiraceae bacterium, assembly GCA_017456045.1. Taxonomy (GTDB): domain Bacteria; phylum Bacillota; class Clostridia; order Oscillospirales; family Oscillospiraceae; genus Faecousia. Next base: position 991 of record JAFTKE010000228.1, on the reverse strand, counting down.
ACATGGAGATGCCCTTCTCGGACACGTCCACCACCACGTTCTCAGCGGGCACGTCCCGGCGGTCCTCCCGATCCTTCCGGTAAGCGTTGGCCAGCGCCTGCTTCAGGCGCTCCAGCATATAATCCATGGGGATGCCCTTGACCTTCTCCAGCTCACGCAGGGCTGCGAAGATCTCAGCGCCGTCGATCTTGTGGGCCTCAGGCTGCTTCTTGGCTCTCGTATTTCTTGCCATGATATCCTTTCCTCCAGTCAGAATTCTACCCGCAGGCGCACCAATGCCACCTGGGACTTTTCAAATGTTAAGGTATCCTTGCCGCTCTCCACCGTGACCCGGCCGTCCTCGTAGCCCCGCAGGATGCCGGGGAACTCCTTCAGGCCGTTATGGGGACGGTACAGCTTGACCATGATGGGACTGCCCATGAAGCGCTGGAAATCTCCGGGCCGCTTCAACGCCCGCTCGAGCCCTGCTGAGCAGACCTCGAAATGATAGGATTCGGAAATGGGGTCCTTCTCATCCAAAATAGGATCGACGGCCCGGGAGATGGCTTCGCAGTCGGTGATGTCCACGCCGCCCTCCTTGTCGATATACAGCCGCAGGAACCGCTCAGACCCTTCCCGGACATATTCCACGTCCCAAAGGGAGCAACCATGCTGTTCCACGACGGGCTTTGCGAACCCTTCCACGATCTGGGTGACTTTCAAAAAACATCGCCTCTTTCGTAAAAAAGAGAGGGGCTGAACCCCTCTCTTTCGTATAGTCTACGTTAGATTATCAGTATTATAGCACCCCAACACCTGTTTTGCAAGGGGTTTTTAGAAGAAAATGAAAGTAAATTTCAGAACTTTTTCCACCAAATCGCACAGATCCCGTCCTCTCCCCCGCCGGTGCGCTCACATCGCAAGCGCACACAGCCAGATCCCTGTTTCTCGTGGAGTTCGTACACGCCTTGCCCCCCTCATTTATGAGGGGGGTGCCCCACAAGCGAAGCGC
>JAFTKE010000227.1 GCA_017456045.1 Oscillospiraceae bacterium | reverse complement strand
GACTTGCCCTTGGGGTCGAAGTCGGAGCCGCCCTTGCCGCCGCCGATGGGCAGGCTGGTCAGGCTGTTCTTGAAGGTCTGCTCGAAGGCCAGGAACTTCATGATGGACAGGTTGACGCTGGGATGGAACCGCATACCGCCCTTGTAGGGGCCGATGGCGGAGTTGAACTGGACACGGTAGGCATTGTTCACCTGGACCTGGCCCTTATCGTCCACCCAGGGGACACGGAACAGGATCACACGCTCGGGAGTGGTCAGCCGCTCCATCAGGGCGTTGCGCCGGTAGCTTTCCTCATTGCGCTCGATCACGACGCGCAGGGACTCCAGCACCTCTTCCACCGCCTGGTGGAACTCGGGCTGGCCGGGGTTCTGGGCCTTCACACGGGCCAGGGTCTCGTCTACATAACTCATATACAAATGTCCTCCTTAGGAAGAATTATCACGGGGCTTATTGTACCAGATCGTATCCAAGAATTCAAGTGTTTCCTGCAACTTTTTTTGGCCGACTTGCAAAAAAAGAATGACCGGGTGGCGATTTGTACGATCGCCACCCGGAAAACGAAACTTTCCTTCGTGCAATATTTCACCTGGCTCTGGGCAGGGCTTCTTCCCGGAGCACATCTACGAGCTTGTCCAGTTCTTGGGCTGTGGTCTCCCGGCTGAGAGAGATCCGGAAGGAGCCGTCGATCGCTTCGGGGGCAACGCCCATGGCTTCCAGGACGTGGCTGCGGTGGCCCTTAGCGCAGGCGGAACCGGCACTGACACAGATGCCGTGGTCCTGGAGGATGTTGATCGTGTTTTGGGTGGGCAGGCCCGGGATCGACAATGACAGGATATGGGGCGCGTCGTGGGCACCGTTGATCTGCAGCCCTTGGAGGGCGGACAGCTTCGTGATCGTGTCCTCCAGCAGCTGGCGCTCGTGCTGGATGTCCTCTTTGAGAGTGGGATACAAGGTTGCGCAGGCGGCGGCGAAGCCGAAGATCGCGGGGGTAGCTTCGGTGCCACTGCGCAGGCCCGATTCCTGTCCGCCGCCCAGCAGCAGGGCGGGGAAGGAATTGAGCCGGGGGCTGATGTACAGCGCGCCTGCGCCCTTGGGGCCGTGGACCTTATGGGAGGAGACGCTGATCAGGTCTGCGCCCAGGGTCTTGGCGGAGAAGGGGACTTTCAGGAAGCCCTGGACCGCGTCGGTATGGAAGATGGCATCCGGGCAGCGCTTGTGGGTCAGCTTCGCCATTTGGGAGATGGGCATGACCGCGCCGGTCTCGTTGTTCACCATCATGATGGAGACCAGGATGGTGTCGTTTCGAAGGGCGGCTTTCAGGGCATCCAGTGTGACACGGCCCAGACTGTCCGGCTGGAGGTAGGTGACTTCGAAGCCCTGGGACTCAAGGTCCTTCATGGTGTGCAAGATCGCATGGTGCTCGATGGCGGTGGTGATGATGTGCTTGTTCTTTTTTCCGAAGCGCTTGGCGGTGCCCAGGATGGCCCAGTTGTCTGCTTCGGTGCCGCCGGAGGTGAAGAAGATCCGGTCGTGCTCCGCCCCCAGGGCGTTGGCGACCTGGGTCCGAGCGGTACGCAGAGAGTGGGCGGCCTCGATGCCGAAGCTGTAGAGGGCGCTGGGGTTGGCCCAGTTCTCGGTGAGAGCGTGGGTCATGGCGTTCACAGCTTCGGGGCAGGGCTTGGTGGTGGCGGAGTTGTCCAGGTAGATCATGATGGTCGTTCCTTGTCGATGGTGTTGAGAATTATCGTTTAGCTTAGAGACGAGCGATACGTAGGGAAAGGGCATGCCCTTTCCGCCGCAAATCGTATGCGATTTGCAGGAAATACCGTATTTTTGTGCACTTGCCGTGGCAAGTGCACCGGAAAGGGCATGCCCTTTCCCTACATGCGGTACGCATCCGCTCCTTCGCTAAACGTTGATTTGTAGTAGTGTCATTTTCCAACGCAGAAGCGTTCGAAGATGCGGGCGGTGATGTCTTCCCGGATCGTGGCGCCGGTGACTTCGCCTATGGCGGTCATGGCTTCTTCCACGTCGGTGAGGACCGCGTCGGGGGTCAGGCCCAGCTTCAAGCCCTGGAGGGCGGAGAGCATGGCATCGTAGGCGCGGCGGATCGCGTCGTATTGACGGGCGTTGGTCAGGATGGAGCCGTCGCAGGGCATCTGGTTTTCGAACATGGTATCCACCACATCTGCCAGCTGATCCAGACCGTCGCCGGTCTTGGCGCAGATGGGGATCACTGCCATGAAGGGAAGATCGCTGGGAGCGACGGCTTGGCCCAGATCGGATTTGTTGATCAGGGCGATGGCGTGCTGGTGGTCCAGGCAAAGATCGATGATGTCCTCGTCCTCCTGGGTCAGGGGGTGGGAGCCGTCGCAGACGAAGATGATCAGGTCGGCTTCCTCTGCCGCCTTGCGGGAGCGCTCCACGCCGATGGCTTCCACCGTATCGGCGGTGTCCCGGATGCCGGCGGTGTCGATCAGGCGCAGGCGGGTGGAGCCCAGCATCACCTGCTCTTCTACCGTATCACGGGTGGTGCCGGGGATGTCGGTGACGATCGCCCGGTCGTAGCCAGCCAGGGCGTTCAGGAGACTGGATTTCCCCACGTTGGGCTTGCCCACGATGGCGGCCGCCACACCGTGGCGCAGGATGCGGCCCTGACCGTAGGTCTTGGACAGGTCGTAGAGGGCTTTCGCGTCTGCTTTGAGGGTGGACTGGTAAGCGGCGAGGCCGAAGTCTTCGATGTCCTCGTCGGGGTAGTCCAGGACGGCATGGAAGTGGCTGCAAAGATCCATCAGGTCATCGTAGATGGGCTTCAGCTTTTTTTGGAGCTTGCCGCCCACTTGCCCGGCGGCGTTGGCGGCGGCATCGGCGGTGTCCGCTTCGATCAGGTCGATCACCGCTTCTGCCTGTGTCAGGTCCAGGTGGCCGTTGAGGAAGGCACGCTTGGTGAACTCGCCCCGCTGGGCGGGACGGGCACCGGCGTGGTACAGCGCTTCCAGTCCGGCGGCCAGCACCGCGGGGGAGCCGTGGCAGTGGAATTCCACGGTGTCCTCGCCGGTGTAGCTGTGGGGAGCCCGGGAATAGACTGCCATGCACTGGTCGATGGTGCGGCCGTCCTTGTCCTGGAGCTGGCCCAGGACCAGCTTTCGGTCCGGCATCTGGGAGAGAGGCTTCTTATTATATAATGTAAGGACCTTGTCCGCGATCTGACAACAAT
>JAFTKE010000226.1 GCA_017456045.1 Oscillospiraceae bacterium | reverse complement strand
GTCATCTCCAACAGTCGTTCCGTCAAAGGAGCGATCGAGATGAGGAACTCCGGTAACAGCGTCATATCATTGGATCTGGCATTCCCTGTCCTCCATGGAAAAAACGGCGAAGATGGTTCCGTACAGGGAGTATTCCAACTGTTGGATATCCCCATCGTTGGCTGTAGCACGTTGGCTTCCGCTCTATGCATGGACAAGGCACGCGCACATAAATTAGTCCAAGCCGAAGGCATCGCCGTTCCAAGATCCGTAGTGCTGGACCGTACCAACGTCAAAGACCTGTTCCATATCGCGAAAGCCATCCCATCTCCAGTCTTCGTGAAACCAGCACGGTCTGGCTCCTCCCTTGGGATAACGAAAGTCTCATACCCTGAGCATCTGATGGAGGCCGTAGAGGAAGCATTCATGCATGATGACACAGTCATCATCGAAGAATGTATCGACGGATTTGAGGTCGGTTGTGCATTGCTTGGGATAGATGAGCTGACTGTCGGTAGAGTAGACGAGATCGAACTATCCCAGGGATTCTTCGATTACGATGAGAAGTACACGCTAAAGACTGCAAAGATCCATATGCCCGCCCGGATCGATGCCAGCTTAGAAACGATGATCCAGGAAACTGCAAAAAAGATATTCCGCACGCTGGGCTGTTCCGGCTTCGCCAGAGTGGATATGTTCCTGCGACCAGACGGACAGATCGTATTCAACGAAGTCAATACGATCCCCGGATTCACATCACATAGCCGTTATCCTGAAATGATGAGGGGCATCGGCATCAGTTTTCCGGATCTATTGGATAGGATGATCGAACTGTATGAAAGATAGAGCCTGGATAGAGATCGACCTGGATGCTCTGGATAACAATGTGAAGATCCTGACCCAAACGATGTCTCACCGTTCCAAGATGATGGCAGTCGTAAAAGCGGATGCCTATGGTCATGGAGCAAAGATCGTAGCCGCCCATTTAGAAAAGATCGGCGTGACTGCTTTCGCTGTCGCTACGATCGACGAAGGGATCTCCCTGCGAAGTTCCGGGATCCGCTCTGAGATTTTGATCCTTGGTTACACAGACCCCATACGGATCCAGGAACTATACGATCACGACTTGACCCAAACATTGGTCAGCCCAGACCATGCCAAAGCCTTGGCGCGAAATGATCTCCCCATCAAAGCACATATGAAGATCGATACTGGGATGCACCGGCTGGGCTTCGATTGGAAAGATATCCAAGCTATCAGAGACTGCTTCACGCTCCCAGGGCTAAAGCTGACAGGGATCTACTCCCATCTTTGTGTATCAGACTCCCTATCGGCCCGAGACCAAGAATTTTCCTTGATCCAAACCCAGCGCTTTACAAGGCTCCTGAAAAAACTGTGTGCAGAAGGGTTCCCCCTCCCCAAGGCCCATATCCAAAGCAGTTATGGTCTATTGAACCACCCACAGATAAAATGCGACTACGTCCGTATCGGGATCGCGCTATACGGAGTCCATAGCAGTTCCGGTCTGCGCACCATACTTCGTCCAAAGCTGCGTCCAGTACTTTCTTTGCGTTCAAAGGTCGTCCTGACCCGTCAGATCGCAAAAGGGGAAACGATCGGCTACGGCAGGACCTTCGCCACCGCCAGAAACACTACGATCGCAGTCATTTCGATCGGTTACGCAGATGGTCTCCCCCGCTCCTTATCCAACACCAGCTCATATGTACTGATAAATGGACATCCTGCACCGATCATCGGAAGGATCTGCATGGACCAGCTGACAGTAGATATCACAGATATCCCAAATGTCACGCCAGGTACCACCGTCACACTGATCGGTAAGGACGCAGACCGGTCCATCCGTGCGGAAGAAATGGCCAAGCAAGCAGGCACGATCACCAATGAGCTTCTAAGCCGTTTGGGAGAGCGATTAGAAGTGTATCCCAACTCACAGTGAAAGCGCCGCATACCAGCATACATCGCATATCCCCTGGTTATTACGTCCAGACCTTCGAAGGGTCCCCTCATATTCCATACCGCATTTCCTCATCACATCGCCTGAATGGGGGTTCCTCGGGTCATGACAGGCTTCGATCCGCTGTGCGCCCACCTGTTCGAACAGGAACGACATCACTGCCTCTAATGCCTCCGTCATGATACCTTGATGCCACCAGCGCTTTCCGATGCAGTAGCCGATCTCCACCTTCCCTATCGCGTCATCTTGAGCCACTACACTGATCGACCCGATCGGATCACCACCGCGATCCTTCAACGAGATCGCCCACAGATAAAAATCGTCCTTTCCATAGCCCTCGACCCAGCTGTCCAGTACCATTTTCGAAACTTCCGAGCTGGTATGGGTCGGCCAGCTCAGATATTTCGTGACTTCGGCATCACTTGCCCAGTTTTCGAATATAGCATCCTCTTCCCCCTGACGGAACTGCCGCAGGATCAGCCGCTCTGTTTCCAACTTACAAGTTCCCTTATGTGTCAGCATCTATCTTCACCCTTTCTAAAAACGTCCAAGATATGATGAGAAGCACCTACCAAGTCGGCACGCTCACAAACCGAGAAATGGTAAGATAGATACAGCTGGAACAGCTCATCCTCCATTGCATCGATCTCTGTGCGCATATAATTAGTAGCAAGATCGGACCCAACATAACGGAGCCTCCGGACCGGAAATCCCTCCATCAGTGCATCGATATCCTCCCTCCGATACAGCTGGAACAGCTCGGACGGGTCCGAACCAGCCTTGAAGGTCACAGGATCCACAAGAGCGCGGTAGCGTTCATCACGTATCATCCCCCTCTGGAAGCAAAACTGGACGATGGTAGCATCGTTGCCACAGTAGGCCGCGAAAATGACCCCGCCATCCTTCGTGACACGGATCGCCTCAGAAAGTGCCCGCCTTTGATCGTCCACCGTGAACAGATGATACATCGGCCCCAGGAGCAGCGTGATGTCGTAGGTATCATCCCCGAACCGGGACAGATCCCTGGCGTCCCCCTGGGTGATGGTGATCTGCTCCGAGGCTGTGGTGTTCCGCTCGAATATCTCGATATTGTGTTGGATCAGCTCAACCGCGTCAACGGGATGGCCCTTCCTTGCCAGTGCATGACTGTACCTCCCAGTACCAGCCCCGATCTCCAGGATCCGCATCCCCGGCCGCAGGTACTTCTCGATATAGCGCATAGTGGTAAGATACTCCACCGACCCATGCCGGGATCCAAGCCTCCCGTCCTCGTCGTAGCCACTGTAGTACTCCTCCAAAAGCTTCTTTACTTCCATCATTCTCCCTCCTTAAAATAAAAAAAGCAAGCCGACCTTCTTGTCAGCTTGCACGATATCCATATCCCGATCATTCTCCGAAAGAAAATGGGTATGACGATGCAAGCCCCCTATGATACCAAGGCATCATGGCGGCAGGATACTTATGGGAAACAACAGACCTATCACGGCAGCTCACATCTTCACGCCCTTTCTGAAAGGATTTTCAATACTATACCACTGGTGATACTGAAAGTCAATGGATCATTGCACGAAATAAGCTCCTACAGCATAGAACGATATAGCGACTATCGATAGGAGGAAGTTATGCAGACTGATAATTATGTACGCAAGTCATTGGAACTACATCTGTTCTTCGGACGGATCATGAAGGAACATTCCCTGTTCCTTCAAGCAAGCTTCACACCAGTGGATGCGGAATATGCAGATAAAGCCGCTTTTTATAGGAAGGGTTTCGAAGATCTGCTTCGCCAGACCGTTTCCATGAGCGATGGACTGGTCAGTGGTGAGGTGCTTTGCTCCGGAGAGATCGTCACCGAGTTCACACTGGATGCAGAAGACCGGACCGAATGTCTGACCGGACTACCGGTCGATCAACATATCACGCAGAAAACGAAATGTCTCACCCCTGGAGAGCGCTCCATCCCCCGTTGCAACGAGAAACGAACCATGGTGCGTCAGCTGAATCGCACCGCACTGCGTCTGCTGGAGGGGTTGATCGGTCTAAAGGAGGAGATCCTGGAATGCGTGCAGCACGGTTCCATGTTCACCACGAATTACCCTCTGCTGATCGAACACATCCTCCGGGAAGCGAAGCTGTACCAACGATACATCACCACACTGGAGAAGACAGGCAACTTGAGCGACTGCTCTATGCTGGAGACGGAGCGATTCTGGAACCAGATCATGATGGAGCATGCTCTATTCATCCGAGGTCTACTGGATCCATGTGAGAAAGAGCTGATACACACTGCGGACGATTCCGCCAAAGGGTTCTGCGAATTGATGGAACACAGTCGCAATGCCCACAGCAAAGCCAACGCATTGGAGCAGACCACAGCTCTGCGAGACTTCAAAGCGGCTGGCACACAAGGGATCTTGGAATGTAAGATCCGCAGCGTGATCCTACCCCTACTGGCAGATCATGTACTGAGAGAAGCGAACCACTATATCAGACTGTTGAAAGACTGATCCAATTTTTCGCATGATAAAGGAGCCGCCACGAAAAACGTGACGGCTCCTCGTATCATTTTTACAGCTTCTTCAACGCAGCCTCGCTCTGCTCCAGCTGAGCGATCAGGTCCGCCGTCTTAGCAGCCTTCTCCCGTTCCGCGTTGACCACAGCCTCCGGGGCACGGGAAACGAACTTCTCATTGGACAGCTTGCCATCCAGAGACTTCAGGAACTTCCGAGCGTTCTCCAGCTCCTTACCGATACGCTCCAGCTCCTTGGACACATCCACCAGCTGGCCCATGGGGATATACAGCTTGGCATCGGCGGTAGTGATGGTCACCATGCCGTCCAGGTTTTCAGGCTCTGCATCCAGCAGACTGACCTCGTCGGCATAGGCCAGACGCTGCAGGAAGCCCTCACCCTCGGCGAAGATATCCTTCTTGGAAGTCAGGATATACAGCGCTGCCTTCTTGCTGGGAGGTACGTTCATCTCAGTACGGCGGGCACGGATGGCACGGATGCACTCCATGACGGACTCCATCATCGCTTCCTCTGCCTTGAACGCCAGATCATCCCGGTACTCCGGCCAACTGGCCACGATCAGCGCATCGCCCTCATGGGGGAGCGACTGCCAGATCTCCTCGGTGATGAAGGGCATGAAGGGATGCAGCAGCCGCAGCACCTGATCCAGCACGTACACCAGCACGGACATGGCGGTCTGCTTCCGGCTCTCATCCTCAGAGTACAGACGGGCCTTGGTCAGCTCGATATACCAGTCACAGTAGGTATCCCAGATGAAGTCGTACACCTTCTG
>JAFTKE010000016.1 GCA_017456045.1 Oscillospiraceae bacterium | reverse complement strand
TTCCGACCCGGCTTCGCCGGCCCACCATAGTGGCGGTATGATCCCCACCGGGGATCATTAGGATCTTGATTCGCTGCGCGACGCACCGCCCCCGGGGGAAGGGATGTGGCTTCGCCACTAAGGGCTTTTTTGACACGCTGCTTAGTGACATTGGTGCGCACAGCTCCGCGCCAAGAGCCGACTTCGTCGGTCGCGCTCTGCACAGCGCTGCGGCGCTGACTGGTCGTGGGGATCCCCTAGTTAGAGCGGAAATGTATCGATTACCCTCCTAAATAGTTTGAAGATCCCCACGTCGGGCAGTGCCCTCCTCGGGATGACACACTTTTTTACGACCCCTTTTTCGTCCATTATCGGTCAGATCATTCAGAAAAGCTCGGTTCGAGCCCGGCACGGATCACCACACGGTGCCTTCGTCTAGTGGATAGGACATCAGTCCCTGCGACTCGCCAAGAGCCGCCCTTCGGGCGGTTGCTCGCTTGCATAGCGCTGCGGCGCTTATCAAGCTGAAAACACGGGTCCAACTCCCGCAGGCATCACCACTTCGTTCATCCAGCTCTCTGCTTTTATGTTAATATACAGTTCGACAAATGGGAATTTGATCATTTCTCCATTACATAATTTGTTAAGGAAACCCCGTTTCTGACCACTTGCTGTGCCCTGACGACCTTATATCCTCTGTGTAAGAAAAAAGGCTTGGCAGTGATAGAGGCGTGTGTTGTAATTTTGTCGAAGTCTCTTTCTAACTCATTACATAATGCAGTTGCGACCCCTTGTCTCTGATAGTCTTTATGGACATATAGTCTATCAAGATGACCTGTTTTGTCTATATCTCCAAAGCCTACAATAATATCGTTTTTTACTGCTACATGAGTATTATGTTCTAAAAACGATTTGTCCCATGCCGACAAATCTATGTGACCCGTAGCCCATACACATAACTGCTCCTGTGCATAGTCCTTTGCATTTACAGTATGAACAGTTTGATAAAACAACTCTGTAATTTGCTCACAGTCTGATGAGATATATTCCCGAATAAGCATTACTTCTCTCCTACAAATTCAAGTTCATCGGTCTGATCCATGATCAGGCAACTGAAAGATCATGATCCGCTCCCGGGGATCTCCTTCAAACAGATCCTCACATCCGATCTCATCATAATACTCCAACTCGTCCACAGTCATAAGATATGCGATATACTCGTCCGACGGATAATAGAAAAACAAAAACACTTCCCTTGGACTGTCATAATAAGACTCTATGATCCGCGCCATCACTTTGCGAAGGATCTCCACGGAAAAGGGATTGAAAAAATAGCACCTGTTGACTGCCCGGGGCACCTCATACGCTTCCGCTCTGCCCAGTACGAAGTCCGCCTTCGCTTTCGCCACGGCGCATCTTTGGTTTTCCAACGCGCGCTCATAGATCCGGTCATCATATTCGATCCCTATGACCCTCGCTCTCGTCCGATAGGAAAGGAAAGCCCCAACTCGTCCTTTCCCACAGCCATAGTCTAACACCACATCGCTTTTTCCGATCGTTCCACTACCGGCCAACCGTTCCAAAACGCTGTATGGCGTGGGTTCATATGGGTAACGATACGCGTCAGAGTTGGTATCATCCCGGCCATCAGTCTTTATTTGCAAGAGCTTATCCCATGTATTTTCGTTATCCATCATCGTCCGCCTCTGTCAATATCATATGTCCAGTCCATTATAGCACCCATGACCGATCATTTCAATCAAGATGCACCAGACCACAAAACCGTTGAAAATACCGCTGTGATGGCTTATACTGAACATATCAAAAAAGAGGGAGGAGCCTATGTCGTTCTTATACTTTTTGGAAGCCTTGCGAAACCCTGTTTTAGACTTTTTCTTTTCACTGATCACGCTCTTCGGTGAAGAGACCATCTTCATGGCAGTGGGGATGATCGTCTTTTGGTGTGTAGACAAGTACAAGGGCTATTACCTCCTGTGTGTCGGCTTTTTCGGCACGGTGATGAACCAATTCCTGAAGATCGTTTGCCGTGTCCCGCGCCCCTGGATCAAGGATCCCAACTTCACCATCGTCGAGTCTGCCAAAGAGGCCGCCGGCGGATATTCCTTCCCCAGTGGCCACACCCAGACCTCCGTTGGACTTTACGGAGGCATCGCCCGGGTGACCAGCAACAAAGCACTGCGTATCGCCATGATCGTTCTGGCCAGCCTGGTGGCGCTTTCCCGTATGTATCTGGGCGTACATACCCCCGCCGATGTGCTGGTATCGCTGGCGACCGCCACGATCTTGATCTTCGTGGCCTGGCCCATTTTCAAAAAGGCCGAGCATTCACCAAGGACCATGTATGCGGTGCTGTTTTCCTTTTTGGGGATCATGATCGCTTATCTTTGCTTCGTCCTCCTCTTCCCCTTCCCGTCAGAAGTCTACGCCGCCGATGCCATCCACAATTTAGAGTCCGCACAGAAAAACGGATACACCCTGCTGGGCTGTGCATTGGGTCTCATCGTGGTCTACACCGCTGATCTGAAGTGGATCGAATTCGAGACCAAAGCCCCCTTAGGCGCACAGATCCTGAAAGTCTTAGGCGGTCTCATCCTGGTCATCTTGGCGAAAGAGCTATTACGCGCCCCGCTGGACGCCTTATTGGGCGGTCACCTGATCGCAAGAAGCCTTCGTTACTTCATCATGGTCATCGTCGGCGGCACCCTTTGGCCCATGACCTTCCGTTCCTTCGCAAGACTTGGTAAAAACAAATAGACCAACATCGACTATCGAAAGGGCTCGTCTCAAAAAATGAGACGAGCCCTTTTCTCCAGCTGATAGATGCCGTACCCTTCCCAAACGTAGGGGCGACCATCGGTCGTCTGGCAGTAAAATGTAGCCCCTTTCAGTGATCTTCGGCGGATCCGTAATGGGTACGTTTCGGACGACCAATGGTCGCCCCTACGGTCTTGATCGCTCCTTGGCGAAACGATCCCTTTTACCGCATCCTATATGGGCACTTCATAGTCCCCATCGATCAAAATATACCCACACCCATGCGCCTGACACGCCGCCAGATTTCGTTCATTCTCCCGGATCAGATCCTCGATGCACAGCCCAGAATCATCCAGCCGGGTCTCGATGGCGTTGGCGTGAGCGCGAATATCATCGAAATGGGTCTCGATATAGCTCCGGGTCATGATCAGGCAAATATAGCGGATCTGCTTACGATATCCCTCGCTGAAGTCCTTCTGCCAATCAAATGGGATATAGCACCCCTCTACGATCATGTTTTGCCCATTCTCGATGGCCGTCTTGACCATCTCCCGAAGGATGGGCCACAGATAGTCCGTCAGCTTATCATCATCCATGGGAGTCAGATCCGTATTGCCACTGCGGATCAGCCCCATTTTCAGATGGTCGATGGAGAGATACGGATACCCATACTTCTCCAAAAGCCTTTGCGCCAGCACCGTCTTCCCAGTGTGGGACGCACCGCCGATCAAAATGATCATCGCGTTTCTCCTTTCCTGGTCACATCCTGATCTCCGTTTGAAAAAAACGCTCCTGGAACGCCACCTGCTCCATGATCTCGTCCGCCGTAAAGGCTGCGTCTTCCGGTGCGACCACCCACTTATCCTCCACATCGTCCAGTCTGTGGATGATGGCGATCACCTTGCCCACGAATTCCTCGACAGGCTCGCCCACGCCAAGGATGTACGCATCCTGCTCCTCCCCATCCCCCGCTACACAGCCCGGCACATAACCATAATTGACGGGATAATAGATATCCTCATGCTTGGGATGGAAACTGCCCAAGGGCCGATCAACGATCACTTTCACCACATCCCCGATCACAGCGCTCACCTCCGCAAATGCGAACGAACGGCCGAATAAATTGGAATTTGTCAATTTCTTTTTCTAATGATCGCCCAAACACCCCAGCCAAGGCCACATACCAAGATCAAACCAAAAGATAAAAGTGCAAAGAAAAGATGACCCAACCCATCCCAGCCGTTTATAGTGGCGCTACAAATAGAAAAAACGATCGTTGAAACGGTAAGCAGCGCAATAGGAAGCAGTTTAATGGATATCTTTTTAGCCTTGAAGCATAACAGAAGTTGTAGAATGAGTGTTGCTATTGCAGATACGAAAACAACGATCGTAGGAAAGTCGATCTCCAAATACCAGTTTTCCATATAATAGCCTCCTTGTCAAATTCAAGTTTAGGTTATCTACCTGAAACAGCATGATCATGGAATCTGCACCGGCGCGTGAGCGCCGTCCCTTCCCCCGGGGGGAAGGGACGGCGCTCCCGCGCCAGTGCGAGATAATATCATGCTGCTTAAAGTAGATAGCCTGAATCCAAGTTTATCTAACAGTATCGCGACCCAGAACGCCCTCCTGTCGATCTTGCAAAAAAGCCCCGATCTCCTTGCGATAAAACGCCGCAAATACGATCCCGAACACGATCGCAACGATGTGGATGATCATGGACGATACACCTGCCACATATGGGTTCACCATCACGATCATCGCAACGACGATGTTTATTAAAAGATAAAAACTGACCTGCTTGAATAGCCGTTTATGATCCTTCTTCCCCAAAACCCACAGCACATACAAGCCGATGATCCCATAGGAAAAGGCGACCCCAGAGATTCCCGCCCCGTAAGCGGTCTCTCCCTTTGGGGTCACGACCATCGCGATGACAAAAAACGTGATCGCATTCACCACCCACAGCACCATGGACATCAAGGCGAATCGCTTGCTTCCCAGGATCTTTTCCGCCATGATCCCAAACGGCAGGATAAGTAACAAATTAAAGACCAAATGCCCAATACTTCCTGCCAATGGTAGTTCCGGTGAACCATGCAAGAATACACCGCTGCAAATTTGCCAAGGATACCGGATCGGATACGCATACGCAAGTGCTTGGTATGTGTCGGGAAAAAGCATGTATACCAATGTAACGGCCATACACAGTGCCCCGATCATGACGGACACGAAACAGTTTCCTTTTCTGCGGTAAATGTCTTTGATCTTCATTCCCCTACCCCCTCAGGATCGCTCGTCCATGAACCGCTCTGTCCCCCACCAATCAGGGATCAACTCTTTCAGCCTGACGGTCCTTTGCGTATCCAGGTCCAGGAGGATCTGGATCTCTCCGCTGTCCTTATCCAACTGCATCATATATTCACGACAAGCCCCGCAAGGAGCGCCGACCCTGCCGTCTTCCATGACTGCAACGACCTTATCGATCTGACTTTCGCCATTGGTGATCATATTGGCGATGGCATTCCTCTCGGCGCACATCCCCAGGGTCGAGGCCGTATCGATGCACACGCCAACATAAATATTCCCTTTCTTCGTCAGGATCGCCGCCGCGACTCCCCCTGCATCGATGAAGGGCGAGATCTTCCTACCATTTTGGACCTTCACCGCCGCATCATATAAAGTCTGCCACATATCATCTCACCTCTACTGTTTATTTATCTAACAGTATTGTAACACAGAACGATCCCCCTGTCGATCGCGCAAAAAGAGCCGGGCAAAGCCCGGCTCAGACTGTCAAAAAAGTGGTTTTGCGGCGAAGCCGCTCCCTTCCCCCGGGGGGACGGTGGGCCGGCGAAGCCGGGTCGGAAGGGGAACGGCGAAGGGCTGAAGTTTGCAGAAAGCCTAAAAAAGCAGGGGATAACATAACATTTCTGCCCGCATTCCCCTTCAGTCAGAAATGCCCGTTCCGGTCATTTCTGACAGCTTCCCCCCGGGGGAAGCCAAGGGCGCTGCCGCGCCAGTGGGTTTTTTGACACCCTGAGCCGGGCAAAGCCCGGCTCTCAGCGTATCGAAAATCGATCATGTAGGGGCGACCATCGTCGTCCGAAACGTACCGACCACGAATTCGCCGAAGATCCTTGGATAGGGCTACTTTCTACCGCCGGACGACCGATGGTCGACCCTACGTTTTGGGCGGATGCTGCATCCATCGACCAGCAAAAAGGGGCCGCCTCACCTTAATGAGACAGCCCCATGGGTTTAGATATCCTTCAGTTCTTCAAATTTAACGATCAGCCAGCGAGTCATCTGTTTGTTGGTCTCAAAAAGCTCCGCGAATTTTTCCTGCTCTGCAAACCACGCCACGCAAACGAACTGGTTGGCCAGGATCACATATGGGATCGCCATCCGCTCCTCATCCGTCAGGTGTACGACGCTGTCATAGCCGCAGATGATATCACGGTACACCTCCAGCCACAGATCGTTATCCTTACCGAAACTCTCAGACAGCACCGCCGTCGCCCCATAGCAGGGATCATAGATCCGGACATTGCGCTCCGCCAACTCAAAATCGATGAACCCCCACTGATCCTGATCGCAGATAATATTACCCGGATTGGGATCCCGGTGGATGATCTGCCGGGGCAGCTTGGGATACAGGGCTACGAAAGTGTCCAGATATTCCTTGCAGAAAGCATCGGTCAAGCCAAGAGCCTGCTTTGCGCCCGGCAACGCCCAGTCACGGACGGTTGCCAGAAGGTCGGCTTCGCTGACATGATCTTCGATCTTGCTCAGCGCCAGATGGAGCTGGCCGATGGTCTCGCCAACGAACCGAGCATTGCAAATTGCATCTCCATCATAGAACGAGCCGGATACCATTTGTTGACCATCCAGACGCGTGGTGAGATAGAAGTACAGTTCACCGTCTTGAATGTATTCGTGTCCATCAACTGTCAGAACCGGAACAGCGGACAGCAGGCCAATGCTTTCGATGGCTTTGGATACCTCGATATGATTCTTCAGCTTGCCCAAATTGGCGGTGTATTTCAGTACGAATTCTTCACCCACATAGCAGGCGCTGTCATTCTTGTTGCCGGTTCCGTCGTAGTAAATATCCGTGATTGTTTCGCCCTCCATATTCCAGTGCTTCAGGATCTGGGCGGCTTTTTTATGTGTTACGGTCATGTGTTCCTCCTTGGTAAGGTCGATCCTGTACGGGCGCTTGGCCCGGCAGGACTTCAAAAACTCGGAGGGCGTGGACCCAAATTCCCGGCAGAAAGCCTTGTAGAATCCAGCATAGGTATCGAAGCCATACAAAAGCGCCGCATCGATCTTGCTGCTGCCCTGCTTTATGGCATAAACTCCGTGCAGCAACCTGCGCCGCAGGATATACTGCATCACAGGCAGACCCGTGGCCTGCTGAAACAGGCGGTAGTAGTGAAATAGCGAAATATGCGCCATTTCCGCCAGTTCTACGGCAGAAATCTCGGTGCGCAGATTATCTTCGATGTAGTCAAGGCTCTTTTGGATCATGGCTCGATGGTTCATCTCGCACCCTCCCTTCCTTCAGTTTCGTAGCTACGCATGAATCATAACACACGGATAAGGAGAAAACATTTCCGTCTTTGCTGAATTGATCTAAATGAGCCGGAATCACTCCCGGCTCAAAAAGTTTACCGAATCATTTTGAACATTCCTGGGCCGTCCCAATCACAGGGTCTTTCTTCAAATCCGTACTTCTTATAGAAATTGACTGCTTCTTTCGAACTGATCAATTCAAGGCTGACCGCCCAATCCAGGGGCTTACAGTCTTTTACGAATTGCTCCAATGCCACCATGAGCTGTTTTCCGACACCTTTTCCCTGATAGGCAGGGACCACCGCAAAATCCTTGATGTAGAAAGACATGCCACCATCACCAATCACTCTTACCATTCCCACAGGACGGTCCCCAACGTAACAGGTAAAGGTTGCAATCGTGTTATTAAGTGCGGTTCTTATCTGTTCGAGACACGGCGGTTCCCAGCCAACGGACTGGTACAGATCAAGAAACAATTCGGGAGTCAGGGTGTT
>JAFTKE010000225.1 GCA_017456045.1 Oscillospiraceae bacterium | reverse complement strand
GGCGACAACCTAAAAGTTTAGAAAACCTATCAGTCATGCTGAAGCGCTAAACAACGTTCCAAGTCTATTACCAATCCTAAACCATCACGTTATCTCCCGCATTCCCCTTCCGCCCCAGTGTGCGCACTGGGGCACCTTCCCCCCGGGGGAAGGGATGCGGCTGCGCCGCTAAACGATAATTTACGTCCCAAAACGAAACAAGGCCTGCTGCGAACGACCGCAGCAGGCCCTGTCATATCAAACTATCAAGCGTCCTTCTTCTTGGAGAAGATCGCGTTGGTGGCCATGGTAGCCAGGATGATCACGCCGATCAGCACGAAGATCACCAGCATCCCGATGCCCATGTACCGCAGCATCTCCACGAAATTGCCGGGCTCGAAGAACAGCTCCTGAGCAGCCTCCGCAGCAGGGGCGGTGGTCTCGATGGTATCAGTCAAAAACTCCATTGTGCATACCTCCTCTTAACCTGCGAAGAAATTCAGGATGATGCCACCTGCGATGACGGAGGCGATCTGTCCGGAAACGTTGACACCGATGGAGTGCATCAGCAGGAAGTTCTGAGGATCCTCCTTCAGACCCATCTTATGGACGATACGACCGGACATGGGGAAGGCAGAGATGCCCGCCGCGCCGATCATGGGGTTGATCTTCTTCTTCATGAACAGGTTCAGGAACTTGGCGAACAGCACACCGCCTGCGGTGTCCACGATGAAAGCGATCAGGCCCAGGCCCAGGATCAGCAGCGTATCCAGCTTCAGGAACTGGGCGCCGGTCATGTTGAAAGCCACGGTGATGCCCAGGAAGATGGTCACCAGATTGGCCAGCACGTTCTGGGCAGTATCGGACAGGGAATTCAGCACGCCGCACTCCCGGATCAGGTTGCCGAACATCAGGAAGCCGATCAGAGCGGTGGCATCAGGCACCACAGCGGAAGCCACCACAGTGATGATGATGGGGAACAGGATCCGAGTCAGCTTAGAAACGGACTTCTGCTCATAGGGCATCCGGATCAAACGCTCCTTCTTGGTGGTCAAGGCCTTGATCACCGGGGGCTGGATGATCGGCACCAGCGCCATGTAGGAGTACGCCGCCACCGTGATCGCGCCCACATACTTAGAGCCCAGGGTGTTAGCCACGGCGATGGAGGTGGGGCCGTCCGCCGCACCGATGATGGCGATGGAAGCGGCATCGATCTCCGGGAAGAACATCCGGGCCATGCACAACGTGAAGAAGATACCGAACTGTGCCGCGGCACCGAAGAGCATCAGCTTGGGATTGGAAAGCAAGGGGCCAAAGTCGATCATGGCACCGATGCCGATGAACAGCAGCAGCGGGAACAACTCATTGGCGATGCCGGCGTAGTACAGCTCCTGGATGGGGCCGGTCAGGGCCGTAGATCCGGGGATGTTCACCAGGATCGTACCAAAGCCCATGGGCAGCAGCAGCGACGGCTCCATGTCCTTGCCGATGGCAAGGTAGATCAGCAGACAGCCGATCAAGATCATCACGATGTTCTGCCACTGGAAATCCAGCAGATTTTCATAAAGGATATCCATTACGATCTATTACCTCCATATGTTCATTATTTGGTAACACGATCATATCATACATCCCACAAAAACGCAAGGGCGATACCTCCCAGATATCGTCAAATTTTCGCCCACAGCACCAGATCTTACATGGATCTTACGTTTCTATGATATCGGATCTGACATTCAAAGATCATACTGGTGTCATCCAAAGACCAACGAAAGGTATGAGACATATGGAATTTTGGGACATCCTGACTATGATCGGCGGTCTGTGCCTGTTCCTGTTCGGCATGAACGTCATGGGCGAATCGCTGGAGCGCCGGGCCGGCAGCAGCCTGCGGACCCTGCTGAGCAAGCTGACCTCCAACCGGATGCTGGGCTTCCTGACTGGCCTTGCAGTCACCGCCGTGATCCAGTCCTCCTCCGCCACCACTGTCATGGTGGTGGGCTTCGTCAACTCCGGTCTTCTGACCCTGCGTCAGGCGATCGGCGTGATCATGGGTGCCAACGTGGGCACCACCGTGACTGCCTGGATCTTGAGCCTGGGCGGCATCGAAGGTGACACCTTCATTTTGCAGATGCTCAAGCCCACCAACTTCACCCCCATCCTGGCACTCATCGGCATCATCTTCTACATGTTCCTGAAGGACAGCAAGAAGAAGGATACCGGCATGATCTTCCTGGGCTTCGCCGTGCTGATGTTCGGCATGGACACCATGTCCGGAGCCGTAGAAGGCCTGAAGGACGAGGCCTGGTTCCGTGACCTGTTCCTGCTGTTCAAGAACCCGATCCTGGGCGTGCTGGCTGGTGCGGTGCTGACCGCGATCATCCAGTCCTCTTCCGCCTCTGTGGGCATCCTGCAGGCCCTGTCCGCCACCGGTCAGGTGAGCTACGCCGCCGCGATCCCCATCATCATGGGCCAGAACATCGGCACCTGCATCACCGCGATCTTGTCCAGCTTCGGCACCAATAAGAACGCCAAGCGGGCCGCCTTCGTCCACCTGCTGTTCAACATCATCGGCACCACGATCTGTTTGACCCTCTTCATGCTGGCCGACTGGATCTTCTCCCCCGCGATCCTGGGCGAAAGCGCCACTTATCTTGGCATCTCCATCTGCCACACTGCCTACAATATCATCTGCACCTCCATCCTGCTGCCCTGCGGCGGCCTGCTGGAGAAGCTGGTCTGCGTCCTGGTCCCCGATTCCAAGGCCCCTGAGGCCGTGGCAGAGCTGGACGAGCGTCTGCTGGCCACCCCTCCCATGGCACTGGAGAGCTGCCGGAACCTGACCGCCGAGATGGCTACGGAGGTCCGTGGCACATTGAAGCAGGGCATCTCTTCCCTCACCGACCTGAACGACGAGCTGGCCGCCTCCATCCGTGAAGGCGAGGACAAGGCCGACCACTACGAGGACATCCTGGGTACATATCTTGTCAAGCTCAGCGCCCTGCAGATCAGCTCCGACGACTCTGCCGAGGCTGCCATGCTGCTGAAGGTGATCGGCGACTTCGAGCGGATCTCGGACCACAGCGTGAACCTGCTGGAGGCTGCCGAGGAGCTGAAGCAGAAGGGTCTGAAGTTCTCCGACGCCGCCCAGAAGGAGCTGTCCGTCCTGGTCAAGGCCGCGGACCGGATCATGGAGCTGTCCGTGGATGCCTTCGTCAGGAACGACTACGATCTGGCCCGTAAGATCGAGCCTCTGGAGCAGGTGATCGACGATCTGAAAGATCAGATGCGCGCCCGTCACATCCTGCGACTGCAGCAGGGCAGCTGTTCCATCGAGATCGGCTTCGTGTGGACGGACCTGCTGACCAGCCTGGAGCGCACCTCCGACCACTGCTCCAACATCGCCGGCGGCATCATCGATATGCATGACCATCATCTGAACACCCACGAAGCCCTGCGTTCCGTCCGCAGCGGCAGCAGCGGGTTCCAGAAGCTCTACCAAGAGTATTCCGCCCAATTCCGCCTGAACTGACCCTCCCGGTACGGGAGCGTTAACGCGTGATCCAGCCCCACGGCATCCAGTCCCTCGAGACGAAATGCCGTGGGGCTCGTTTTCTATGACTGCGCTATTGACGATCTTTGTCATTGATGATATGATGGGATCGAACGAAATATACCAGGCGACACCACCGATCTAAGGAGGGATATCATGAAAAAACGCATCTTTTCACTGCTGATGGCCCTGGTGCTGATCGGGTCCTTGGTCAGCGGTATGACCGCCGTCTTTGCTTCCGGCGAGATCACCATCCATCTGCACTACCACCGTCCCAACGGTGACTACGAAGGGTGGCAGCTATGGGCATGGGACCATGACGGCCAGTACGACATCACCGGCATCGACCCCAACGGCACCCCCACAGATCAGCCCGCCTACGGATACGTCCCCGGTGAGGACGAGGTGATCTTCACCATCCAGGCAAGCACCGGCACCAACTACATCGGCTACATCCTGCGCTACGGCGAATGGGAGTCCAAGGACGTAGAATGGGATCAGCATATCAACATCACCGGGATCCTGTCCGGCACCATAGATTTCTACGTCTACTCCGGCCAGCCCACCCAGTCCAGCGGAGACATCAACACCGTCTGCTCAGTGTACCAGCTGGTCACCGAAGGCACCATGGTGCTGCGCGATGACGTGATCCTCGCGGAGGGTGCCATGGATCCTCCCGACTCGACCAACGGCTCAGTGCCCCCCTACCAGACGGAGGATACCGAGCCCACCGAGCCTCAGGAGCCGGAGGAAGAGCCGGTCGTCCCCAACGGTCCCCTGACCGAGGGCTATACCACCGTCCACGCCCGGATCCCTGAGGATTGGACCGACCCCTGCATCTTCAGTTGGGCCACCGGCGGATACGAAGAGGTCTCCTGGCCCGGAAGATCCATGACTCAGGAAGAAGGCCGGTGGTACGTATCCCAGATCCCCTACTGTGAGGATAATGTGATCATCAACGAAGCCGGAGGCTCCATCCAAACCGTGGACACCCCCATCGGCAGCGGTCACGAAGAAGTCTGGGTCGTCCTTTGTGATACCATCGACAGCTATGGTAAGTTCAACACGGAGGTCTACTACGAAAAGCCCAGTGATGATGTGGTCGTAGAGCCGACCCCTGAGCCTGATGACGACCCCTATGGCATGGATCTGTTCCAGATCCCCCAGAGCCTGGCGATAGTGGGCTCCGGGATCCCCGGTGTGGCGGAATGGGATCCTGCCGACGAGGCTGGTGACATGGAGCTGGTGGGAGATCATCTGTACCGTAAGGAGCTGTCCCTGACCGCCGGCACCGTCATGACCTTCAAATTCGTGGGCGACGATGTCTGGAACGACTACTGCAACCTGGGTTCCGCTGAGATCGTGGTCGGCCAGACCACTTCCCTGGTCTGCGGCGGCAACGCCACCGATATGACCCTGTCCGTCGATCGAGACTGCATCCTCACCTTCGTAGTGGACCTGAACGACATCGCCCAAAAGGCCGGTCCCGCCACGGTCACCGTGATGGAAGGTGCGTACCAAGAGACTGTCACCATCTATGCCCAGGTCCCCGCCTATTGGGAGAACGTCTACTGCTGGGCCTGGCGCTCCTCCGATGCCACCGCCGTATTCGAGGCCTGGCCCGGTGGCGAGATGACCCTCCAGGGGCAGTGGTATCAGATCCAGGTCCCCGCCTGGACTGATAACCTGATCATCAACTGCGATACAGAACAGACCCCCGATATCGCCATCGAGCTTAACAAGGATGTGTGGATCCAGGCCTCCGACCTTTCCAACGTGGAGGTGACCTATCACGATCCCGCGCTGTCCCCCGATGGCATCCCCCACATCGAATACTGCTACAGCCGACAGCAGACCTCCGTCCGGGTCCAGTGGAAGCTGGTGGCGGGAGCCGACGGCTACCAGCTCTGGCGCACCACGGATCCCGAGGATGACAGCAGCTGGAGCTGCGTCAAGACCATCACCGACGGCGCCGTCCGCACCTACACCAACCAGGGCCTGATCCCCGGTGTCACCTACTACTACAAGGTCCGGGCCTACACCCAGGACGCTGACGGCTCCAGGACCTGGTCCGACTTCTCCGACCCGGACTTCATGCCCGCCGCCGTGATCTTCGACGGTCCCTACAGCAATGCCACCTACCGGATCCGGCTCCGCTGGGCCCAGGTGGACAGCGCCCACGGCTATCAGATCTGGCGGATGGAGCCGGACGGGATCTACCGTGTGGTCAAGACCATCGGCGACCGGGGGAACACCCTGTACGTAGACCGGGGCGATGTCACCGCCTACAGCAACACCGGCCTGACCGCCGGTCAGTGCTATACCTATAAGATGCGCGCGTTCTACATCACGCCCGATGGCAGGAAGATCTTCGGGACCTGGTCCGATGAGATCACTGTAGCCGTCCAGCCTCTGCCCCCCACCCTGGCCGTATCCGCCGGATCCGGCTGTGCCAAGCTCCGCTGGGATGCGGCCAACGGCGCTGCCGGCTACCAGATCTGGATCAGCGAAGACCCCGACCAGGGCTACACCATCGCCAAATCCATCCCCTCCGGCGACACCACAAGCTACATCAAATACGGCCTGGAAAGCGGCAAGAGCTACTATTTCAAGATCCGTGCCTATGTGGAGCTGGACGGCAAGAAGACCTTCGGCCCCTTCAGCGATGCCCTCCCCGTGACCATCCAGTGACCCTTTCCACGCCCCACGGCCACATGGCTGTGGGGCTCCTTTTTTCCTGCCGGATCCGATCGATCGTATGCGATTTCTCATGGGCTTGTTCAACAAAAGTGCTTTACAAAGTAAAATGGTTATGGTATAATCTGCATAGAACGACACCGGGGTGTCGAAATATTTTATTGTATTGGAAGGAGAAAACATGAAAAAGCGTATCTTTGCAGTGCTGATGGCCGTGATCATGGTCGCTACGCTGGTCTGTGGCGCCGTCCCCGCGATGGCCGCTGACGGCGAGATCACGATCCGCATCCACTACCATCGTGAAGATGGCAACTATGAAGGCTGGGAACTGTGGTCCTGGGACTACGACGGCAAGGGCGACGTCGTGGGTACTGCCCCCGACGGCACCGAGACCAATGGTGCCCCCTATGCCTATGAGCAGGGCGAGGATGAGGTCATCTTCACCATCCGCGTCAAGGCCGGTACCATGCGTGTTGGCTACATCGTTCGTTACGGCGAGTGGGAAGCCAAGGACGTGGAGTTCGACCAGCACATCAACATCACCGGCATCCTGTCCGGTACCGTGGACTTCTATGTTGAGTCCGGTGTCCCCACCCAGTCCAGCGGTGACGTGACCACCATGCTCAGCGTGGATGAACTGGTGGAGAAGGGCATCCTGGTCAAGGGCGATGACGTCAAGGAAGGCGTCGTGGTCACCGAGACCTCCTACAAGACCCAGAACCGTAACGGCGATCCCGAGATCACCGTCAGCGTCTCCAGCGCTCTGAAGTACGAGCCCGACCTGACCACCTTCAAGGTCGTCAACAAGGACGGCGAGATCCCCGTCACTGATATGCGTCTGGCTGGTACCAACTACTACCTGGTCCTGGGCGAGGCCCTGGATCTGAGCCGTGGCTACAACATCGTCTTCGAGGGCAATGAGTACGCCGTGGCTATGCCCGACTACTACAGCACCGAGGAGTTCGAGTCCCAGTTCACCTACACCGGTGACGACCTGGGCATGACCTACAGCAAGGACTCCACCGCTCTGCGCGTGTGGGCCCCCACCGCCATCAGCGTCAATGTCAAGCTGTACAAGAACGGCAACCCCGTGGAAGAGAAGGATGCTTACGAGACCGTGGCTATGACCGCTGATGTCAACGGCACCTGGATCGCCACTCTGGACGGCGACATGAACGGCGTCTACTACACCTACGAGGTCACCACCGATACCGAGACCGTTGAGGCTTGCGATCCCTACGCTCGCGCTGTTGGTGTCAATGGTAAGCGTGCCATGATCATCGACCTGGCCTCCACCAACCCCGAGGGCTGGGATTCCGATGCCAACCCCTTCGCTGGCAAGGGCTACACCGACGCTGTCATCTACGAGCTGCACGTTCGTGACGCCAGCATGGACTCCAGCTCCGGCGTTAAGGACGAGCTGAAGGGCAAGTACCTGGGCCTGATCGAGTCCGGCACCAAGACCGCCGGCGGCGCTTCCACCGTCCTGGATCACATGGTCGACCTGGGCATCACCCACGTCCACCTGCTGCCCGTCTACGACATCAACTCCGTGGACGAGACCAAGATGGATGACGACACCGTCAACCACTACAACTGGGGCTACGATCCTCTGAACTACAACGTTCCCGAGGGTTCCTACTCCACCGATCCTTACCATGGCGAAGTCCGTGTGAAGGAGTTCAAGCAGATGGTCAAGGGCCTGCATGATGCCGGCATCGCCGTCGTCATGGACGTGGTCTACAACCACGTTGCCGACGCCAACAAGTTCTGCGTCAACCAGATCGTTGACGGCTACTTCACCCGTCCCAACTCCAACGGCTCCGGCTGCGGCAACGACGTGGCTTCCGAGCGCTCCATGGTCAGCAAGTACATCGTCGATTCCGTCAACTACTGGGCCGATGAGTACCACATCGACGGCTTCCGTTTCGACCTGGCTGGCCTGATCGACATCGACACCATCAACGAGATCGTTGAGACCGTCCACGAGGACCATCCCGACGTGATCTTCTACGGTGAGGGCTGGGCCGCTGGTTCCACCACCACCACCAAGTCCGGCGTGCAGCTGGCTGTCATGGCCAACGCCGCTAAGACCCCCAACTTCGCTTACTTCTCCGACACCATCCGTAACGCTGTCAAGGGCGGCACCTACGGTGGCGTCTCCAAGGGCTTCATCTCCGGCGCCTCCAGCAACACTGCTGAGCTGTTCTCCTGCTTCAAGGGCCTGCCCGGTTGGTGCCCCACTCCCAGCCAGTCCATCAACTACATCTCCGCTCACGATAACAACACTCTGTACGATCACATCTGCATGGTCGCTACTGATGCTACCGAGGAGCAGAAGATGTCCATGAACAAGCTGGGCGCTGCGTTCTACATCTCCTCTCAGGGTATCCCCTTCTTCCAGGCTGGCGAAGAGTTCCTGCGCTCCAAGCCCGACGGCAAGGGTGGTTACGATGAGAACTCCTACAACTCCGGCGACGCGATCAACTCCCTGAAGTGGAGCGACCTGGACAACGAGGCTTATCAGAACGTCTATGAGTACTACAAGGGCCTGATCGCCTTCCGTAAGGCTCATCCCGCTCTGCGTATGGCTACCGCTTCCGAGTCCAACTCCAACATCTTCCAGATGAACGGCCTGGAGGCCAATGTGGTCGGCTACCAGATCACCGGCGGCGTCAATGGCGAGACCTCTGACGGCATCGTCGCCATCTTCAACGCCAACCGTAACGCTTCCACCGTTACCCTGCCCGAGGGCAACTGGACCGTCTATGTCAACGGCGAGAAGGCCGGCACTGAGGTCCTGGATGTGGTCAGCGGCACTGTCCAGGTGGACGCTCTGAGCGCTCTGATCCTGGTCAACGATGGCGCTTCCGTCCCTGACAAGGGCGACTCCGGCAGCAGCGATTCTGCTACCACCACCGAAGAGGCTCCCAACAA
The DNA here is from genome assembly GCA_017456045.1 of Oscillospiraceae bacterium. GTDB lineage: Bacteria > Bacillota > Clostridia > Oscillospirales > Oscillospiraceae > Faecousia. The sequence goes on along the minus strand of JAFTKE010000225.1, from coordinate 13,316 downwards.
CACTTGGGTCATCATCGGCATCGTGGTCGGTGTCATCGCCATCATCGGTCTGGCGATCGTTGGCATCAAGAAGAAGTGATCCCCCTTCCAATATGGCGTGCCGCTTCGGCGGCACGCTTTTTTATCCCCTGATCCCCAGAACCGGCACGGGAGCGCCCTGCCTTCCCCCGAGGGGAAGGCTTTGGTGCGCTAAACGATGATCCATCCCCCAATTATCCAGAGACTGAAAAGGGCGTGTCACATAATGCGACATCGTAGGGGCGAGCATTGCTCGTCCGGCGTTTTTGAAATAAAAACGCTTCGCCGCAGGCGAAAAACGTAGGATCCATCGCCAATACCGCTGATCGCAGGCGATCAGCGGCGGACGACCGATTGTCGCCCCTACGTCCTGGATCGACCTGCCATATCAAAAAGGGAGTGTTGCCGTCATTTTGCAACACTCCCTTCTTCAGTTTAATTTACCTATCAAAGCTCCTTGCCCGCCAGGAAGACCCGCTTGGTCTTGTAAGCAGCGTCGCAGACCACGAAGTCCGCCACCTTGCCGCTGGCGATGGAACCCACTACACCGTCCGCGCCGATGGCACAGGCGGGATTGTAGGAAGCCGCCCGGATGGCATCCTCTTCCTTCACGCCGAAGGAGATGGCATTGACCATGCAGTCGAACAGATTGGTGGCAGAGCAGGCGATGGTGCCATCACCCAGCCGAGCCACACCGTCCCGCAACCAGGCATCCTGACCGCCCAGCTCGAACTTGCTGCCCTCCGGCAGGCCCTCGCAACGGCCGGAATCGGAGATCAGGATCATCCGCTCTCCCCCAAACATGGAGAAGGCCAGCCGTACGGCAGCAGGATGGATGTGATATCCGTCGGAGATGATCTCCGCCCGGACCTTCCCATTCTCCACAGCCGCAGGGATCACACCGGGGTTCCGATGGTTGATACCGGGCATAGCATTATACAGGTGAGTCAAATGGGTCGCACCTGCATCGAAAGCAGCCTTGGCATGGTCATAATCCGAGTCCGTATGAGCAACGGAGACGGTGCAAAGCTTGCTGGCCTCCGCCACGAACTCTGCCGCACCCGGCAGCTCCGGGGCCACATCCACGATCCGCACAAGGCCGCCGCAGTCCTCATACAGCTTCCGGAAGCCCTCGAAGTCCGGCTCCTTCAGATAGTCCGCATTCTGGGCGCCCCGCTTCTTATAGGAGAAGTAAGGTCCCTCCATCTGGATGCCCCGCAGCACGCTGCACCCCTCCGGCTTCTCCTCCACGATCTTTTTCGCCGTAGCGAAAGCTTTCTCCAGCACCTCATAAGGAAGCGTCATAGAAGCGGGAGCGAAGGAGGTGATACCAGACTGGGCATAATGCCGCGCCATAGCTACCAGACCATCATAGTCACCATCGGAGAAGTCCGCCCCGGAATTACCGTGGCTGTGGACATCGATCAGGCCGGGGATGACCGTAGCCCCCTCCAGGTCGATGGCATCGGCAGGAACGTTCTCAGGCAGGACAGCACCAAAACGGCCATCCACCACTTGGAACGCACCCATATGGAATTTGAAGTCGGACCCAAAGATCCTGGCATTCTTGTAAAACATGATACATTCTCCTTTTTGAAAAAGGGCTGTAAGAAAAGGATGTCATCCCGAGGAAGGCAAGGCCTGACGAGGGGATCTCCTGACTTTTCTTACAGCCTCTGTCGTTCTCTTAGCCGATATCCGGCAGACTGGCGGCAGCCACAGACTGACCCACCCGGCGGGTGTTCTCGTCCGGCAGCATGACCTGGATCTTCTCATACAGCGCGGGGAACTCATCCATCAGCACCAGCTGGCAGTTCTTCAGGATGGTATCACCGCCCTTGCCGGACATGACCCGGCCCAGCACCATGATATGCTCCACATCGTAGAACTTGGAATACAGCACCACGGTGTAAGCCAGATAGATACCGATGGTGGCAAAGATCGCCTGAGCTCTGGGATCGTCCTGCTCCATCAGCTCCTGGACCGCCGTCAGCTTCTCAGCAGGGGTCAGATCCGGATCCAGCTCGATACCAGCCTTGGGAGCCAGCTTGATCACCGCATCCTGAGAGAAGTATTTGCATCCCACGCCGATGTCGGTGGACCACTCATCAGCCATAGCCTCTTCGTTCAGATCCACAGGTGCGAAGGCCAGCTCAGAGATCCAGCCCAGCACGTTCTTGTCCTTATCCACATAGCCCACGGCCTCGCTGGTGCCCATGGCGATGCCCATGATGGAACCGCAGCCCATGCCCATGGCACCTGCCAGCGCCGTCACATCACCGTCATTCGCCACCACCACCGGCACATCACCGATCGCGGCACCGGCACGGTCATAGACCGTCTTGACCTCGTCCCAACGAGAGCGAGGCACCTTGATGAACAGGCTGGAGATCATGGGCGCGTTGCCGATGAACACACCGGCAGAAGAAACGCCGATGCCATCCACCCGGGGCATCTTGGAAGCAGCGGTGCGGAAGGAATCCAGGATCCCTTCATACTGATACTGAGGATCCGACTGGGTCTTGGGATGCCAGACCACCTCCTCAGAGTACACGCAAACGCCATCCACCACAGCGGAGACCTTCCGGTCAGAACCACCGGCATCGAAGCCGATCCTGCAGCCATCCATATGCCCGCCGATGGGACGGGGGGACTCATTAGGCGCAGGGCAAGCGTTGAGGGGCAGATCCAGGATCTCCAACTCCCGCTCGTAGAGCTTCTGGAAGAAGTCATAATCGAAGAAGCGGACGCCGTCAGCGGTGTATGCTTCCTGCAGCTGCTTAGCGATCTCACTGCAGCCACAAACGCTGACCTTGAAGCCACCGATGGACCACAGCAGGAACTTCACATACCGCTCGATGTAGCGATAATCCGCCTCGGCCATCTCAGGGGTGCCATGGATGAAGGTGTGCCGCACGGACACATGGCCCTTATCCCGCTCCACAGCGATCGCCACAGGCTGCTTCGCACCCTTCAAATAGGCATCCGTCCAGACGCCGAAGGGGATGAACTCCGGATCCAACTCCGGAACATGCTTCAAATCATATTTTACGCCTAAATATTCCATACTATCCTCCATCATCAGCCACGGACCTGCTTGACGACCGCCGCAACGATCTGCTGCATCTGATCCATCTTTTCCTGCATATCCGCCGCCAGCTTCATCTGCGCCCGTGCCCGGACCAGGTTATGACCGGGATAGGCAGTCTTGAAGTACAGATCTCCATCCAAATGATCCTTCATGAACCGGGTCGCAAGCTCCAGGGTGATCACGAACGCACCCATGGGCAGCAGCTCCACTTCCCGATCCGTCAGCGAAGTAGCAGCCTCCAGGAAGCCTCTGGTGTACACCTCGAACAGATGCAGGTCCATGCTCATCTTGGACAGATCCTGCTCATCCTCCGCAGCGGTAGCCGCGCCAAAGCGGATGGAATCGCCAAAATCATACAGGCTCAGGCCGGGCATCACCGTATCCAGATCCAGCACGCACAGGCTCTTGCGGCTATCCTTATCCAGCAGGACATTGTTCAGCTTGGTATCGTTATGAGTGACCCGCAGCGGCAGCTCGCCGCTCTCCCGCAGTCGCTGCAGCGTGCAGCCCAGCTCCTCCCGCTCCATCAGGAAATCCACATCCGCCTGGACGCTGGACAGCCGGCCGCAAGCATCCGCGGCGATGGACTCCTTCAGCTGACGATACCGATCGATGGTATTGTGGAACTCCGGGATGGTCTCGAACAGGGTATGGGCCGGGAAATCCGACAGCATATGCTGGAACCGGCCAAAGGCCAGAGCGCTCTGATAGAAATCCTCTTCGCTCTCAGGCGCATCCAGACAGAAGCCGCCGATGAAATCATACATCCGCCAGTATTCCCCTTCGTCATCCAGGAAATAGAAGGGGCCCTCATGAGTAGGGATGTAATGGAGCGCCATCCGGGGATCATCCACCCGGCTGCGCAGGAAGTCGGTGACCGAGCTGACGTTCTCCATCAGCCGCACCGGATCTTTGAAAACGTATTTATTGATCCTCTGGAGTACATATTCGTTGCCCGCGTCAGTCAGCACCTTCACGGTATAGTTGATATGTCCGCTGCCAAACTCCTTGCAGCTGACAGGCTCTCCCTCGATCAGGAACTTCCGCACGATGTTTTCGATCTGCACTATCCTTCACCTCAAAAATGACACAAGATCGGTCTCCACGCCCTTGGGCGACGACCATAGTTATTCATATATTATCATGACTACAGAGAAAAAGCAAATATAATTTATTACCATTTCCGCCTTTTTTATCGAAAATCTAGGATTTTTGCGACTTCATGGTCGTCCTCACAGATCCCCCTCTGCCGTCCGTCACCCCCGGACTCCAGTACACGTCCCAAAAATCGTCCCCGTGGTCCTCTTGAGAAAATTCACACATATTTTATCTTAAGAATGGTGACAAACACCGAAGAACATGGTATAATTAGCAGAAATACCCGAGAGGATGATCCAAATTGCAAAAAGAGAGCTTTTTCATGCGCTGGTTCGGCAAGGTCGGCGACTTCTGCGGTCTGAGCCTCCTGTGGCTGCTGTGCTGCCTTCCGGTGCTTACCATATTCCCCTCCTGCATCGCCCTTTACGACAGTGTCGCCCATTGCGTCCGGGGAGACGAGGGCGGCCCCTACCGCCGCTTCTTCCGCACCCTGAAAGCAGAGCTGCTACGGGGCATCGGGTTGAGCGTGATGTGGCTGGCGATCGGCTTCCTTCTGATGTTCGGCTACAATATCACCGCCCTTTCCGGCAGCGGCGCCTTCTTCGCCATCTATTCTATGTTCTATGCCGGCACCATGCTGATCCCGCTTTCCATGATCGCCTGGCTGATCCCCATCCAATCCCGGTTCTACTATAAGTTCACCGAACTTCTTGGCACCTCTCTTTCCATGAGCATCGCCCACCTGCCTACCACAGCAGGCATCCTGGGGATCCTCCTTGCCACCATCTTCATCATCCTCTTCATCCCTCCCCTGCTGGTGGTGATGCCCGCGATCTGCGTCACGCTTCAGTCCTGGCTGATCGAGAAGGTATTCCAGCGCTACATGAAAGAGGACGAAGCTGACCCCACCGAATAATAATGAACGCCAGCTGGTGCCCCAGCTGGCGTTCATCATATCTTTACTTTCCCAGGAACTCCTTGGCGACCTTGACGATATTGCTCTCGCACAGGCCGAATGCCTCCAGGACCTGGGCAGCAGGGCCGGAGAAGCCGAACGCATCATCCACACCGATCCGACGCACGGGAGTGGGATGGTTCTCCGACAGGAAGCTGCACACAGCCTCACCCAGGCCACCGATCACACTATGCTCCTCGCAGGTGATGATCTTGCCGCACTCCTTGGCAGCCTTCAACACCAGCTCCTCGTCCAGAGGCTTGACGGTGGACATATTGATGATCCGGGCGTTGATGCCCTCCGCTGCCAACGTCTCACCAGCCTTGATCGCCTCATAGACCATCAGACCGTTGGCGATGATGGCGATATCGTCGCCCTGCCGCATCACTTCGCCCTTACCGATCTGGAACTGGAAGCCTTCCTCATGGAACACAGGCACCGCCAGACGGCCCATCCGCAGATATACAGGACCCTCATACTCGTAAGCAGCGATGGTGGCAGCCTCCGCCTCCACTCCGTCAGCAGGGCAGATCACCACCATACCGGGGATGGAGCGCATCAAAGCGAAGTCCTCGCAGCACTGATGAGAAGCGCCGTCCTCGCCCACGGACATACCGCCATGGGAAGCGCCCACTTTGACGTTCAGAGCGGGATAGCCGATAGAGTTACGGATCTGCTCATAAGCACGACCGGAGGCGAACATAGCGAAGGAAGAAGCGAAGGGAGTGAACCCGCTGGCAGCCAGACCCGCCGCCACGCTCATCATATCCGCTTCCGCGATGCCGCAGTTGAAGTGCCGGTCAGGGAATTCCTTGGCGAACATGCCAGTCTTGGTAGAACCGGCCAGGTCCGCATCCAGCACGACGATATCATCATGGGCCTTGCCCAGAGCCACCAGGCCCTTGCCATACCCGTCACGGGTGGCCATTTTCTTCACATCTGCCATATCACTTGCCCTCCAATTCCGCCAGCTTCGCCTTCAATTCGCTCATGGCCTGCTCATACTGGGCGTCGTTGGGCGCCACACCATGCCAGCCGGCCTGATCCTCCATGAAGGAGACGTCCTTGCCCTTCACCGTCTTCATAACGATGGCAGTGGGCTGACCCTTCACGGTCTTGGCCTTTTCCATGGCAGCCTCGATCTGCAGGAAGTCGTGGCCGTCGATGGCCTCCACATGGAAGCCGAAGGCCTCCAGCTTGTCCACGATCGGATACGGGCTCATGACCTTGGCCACATTGCCGTCGATCTGCAGACCGTTGTTATCGATGATGACACACAGGTTGTCCAGCTTGTAATGGCTGGCGAACATGCAAGCCTCCCAAACCTGGCCCTCCTGGATCTCACCATCGCCCAGCAGGGTGTAGACCCGGTTAGACTTGCCCTTGACCTTAGCGGCCAGCGCCATGCCGCAGGCGGCAGAGATGCCCTGGCCCAAGCTGCCGGTGGACATATCCACACCGGGGACAGTGTTCATATTGGGGTGGCCCTGGAGGTAACTGCCCACCTTACGCAGGGTCAGAAGGTCTTCCACCGGGAAGAAGCCCCGCAGCGCCAGCGCAGAGTACAGACCGGGGGCAGTATGGCCCTTGCTCAGCACGAAGCGATCCCGATCGTCCCACTTGGGGTCAGCGGGATCCACGTTCAGTTCCTTGAAGTACAGGTAGGTGAACATTTCCGCAGCGGACATACTGCCACCGGGATGACCGCACTTGGCAGCATGGGTGGACTCGATGATCCCCATACGCACCTTGCAGGCGGTGATGGAAAGCTGGTTCATTTCCTGAGATGTCATAGTATTTCTCCTTCGTTATCCGGCTGGCAAAGCTCAGCCCAAAGTCGCCCATTTTCATTAGAGCCTACTACCCGAATATATTATCATCCTTCCCCAGATTTTGCAAGAGCTTTCATGCTTTTTCATGGATTTTCGATGGAGGATACCTCAGGCCACCCTTTTCAGCCTTCGGCACCATAGATCATCGTTTCGCGTACTAAGCGCCGCAGGCGCATCCCTTCCCCCGAGGGGAAGGTGCCCCAGTGCGCACACTGGGGCGGAAGGGGGATGCGGGAGATGACATGATGGTTTCGGGGCGGTATAGACTTAGAACATCGTTTCGCGCCTCAGTATGTCTGATAGGGTCTATCGACAAGCAAAGGGGACCGCCGAAGCGGTCCCCTTGATCATTCTTCCACTTGCTCAGGCTCTTTCACCAAGCCCGCCACATCGGAAACAGGCAACGAGAAAGCGATGCCCTGGGCCTTTTTCGCCATACCCATCTGCTTGTAGATGGCATTGAGGATGTCGTCCCGAATGGACTTATCCACCACCATCATCAAGATCTCCTTCTCCGCATGGAGGGTGATCCCAAAGAAGGCCGCAGCCTCCTCATTGGCCACACCTCTGGCGTTGATGATCGTACCGCCCCGGGCACCGTTCTCCCGGGCCACATCCATCACTTCCTCCGCATAGCCGGAGTTGACGATGGCAAAGATCACTTCATGGTTACTGGTGGTCATCCCTGCTCCCCCCTCTTGAGTCTGTTATTACTGAAAAATTGATACAGGTTCACGCCGATCACGCTGCTGAGCGGCACCGCGAAGGCTACGCCCTTGCCATTCTTGATGGTACGGAACTTATCCTCCAGTCCATTCATGATGGCATCCACCTTGTCCTCTCGGGTGATGCTGAGGATCACAGCCTTGTGGATGTTCAGCCCCAGCATATCCACCAGCTCCGAATTGGCAGTGCCCAGACCGCCGAGGGCCATCTGACAGTTGACCTCATACTGGCTGATGTAGTCTAAATAGAACTCCGCTTTTGGCCGGTCCACCACCGTAAAGAGGAGCTTCAGCTTCTTGATGGCGGAAGTATCGATCCTTTCTGCCATGATATCTCCTCCTTACATGAACTCGATGATCTGCTGATCATCGGCACCCAAGATCTTCTGCATAGCCTTATGCTCCTTGACCCGGTTGGAAACGATCGCCCGGAAGCCCAGCAGCTGGATGGTGATCAGGGGCGTCATGGCCACCAGTGCCACCACACCGAAGGCATCCCGCAGCACAGCGTCCGCCCCCTGCAAGGAAACGCAGGCCCCGATCGCGAAGGGCAGGATGAACCCGGAGGTCATGGGACCGCTGGCAACGCCACCGGAATCGAAGGCGATCGCCGTATACACTGGCGGCACGAACAGGCTCAGCGCCAGCGACAGGAAATAGCCGGGGATGATGTAGTATACCAAAGAGAAATCGAACACGATCCGCACCATGCTCAAAGCGATGGACGCGCCCACGCCGATGCACAGTCCTGTGATCATCGCCTTGCGGGTGACGATCCCGCCGGTCACGTCCTCCACCTGCTTGTTCAGCACATGGATCGCAGGCTCCGCCAATACCACCAGCACACCGGTGACCAGACCGAAGCCGATCAGGAACCACTGATCCCCCTGGGCCAGCTGGCTGCCCAGCTTATAGCCGACGGGCATGAAGCCCACATTGACACCGGTGAGGAACAGCACCAAGCCCACATAGGTGAACACCACGCCCAAAGCGATCTTCTTCAGCCGCCGCTTGGGCAGCTTCAGGAACGCCACCTGACAGATCACGAAGAACACCACGATCATACCCAGTGCGATCGCCACCTCTTTAGCGGTGTGGCCCGCGGTATGGAGGAACGCCCCCAGGATGTCGCTGCTCACCGTATAGTCCGGCACCTGATAGGCAAGATCATTAGTAGAGAACACGCCCAGCAGCAGCACCGCCAGGATCGGGCCGATGGAACACAGCGCCACCAGACCGAAGCTATTCTCCTGAGACCGCTTATCGCCCAAAACGCTGGAGATACCAACGCCCAGAGCCATGATGAAGGGCACCGTTATCGGCCCTGTGGTGACGCCGCCAGAATCGAAAGCCAACGGCAGCAGATCCATATTCTCATTCACCGCCAGCATCAGTGCCAGGGCGAACAGCAGCATGTAAAACAGCATCAAAATATTGGACAGCGTCTTCTTGAACACGATCTTCAAGATCGCCACCACCAAAAAGCCGCCAACACCGGCGCCCACTGCCCAAATCAGCACCGTCCCGTTCATCACCGCGCTGACCTGATCGGCCAGCACCTGCAGATCCGGCTCCGCGATGGTGATCAGCATACCCAGCACGAAACACACAGAAAGCAGCAGTCCCAGTTTACGCTGCCTGGAAAGACCAGCACCCACCTGGGTGCCCATCGGCGTCATAGCCAGATCCGCACCCAGATTGAACATACCGATCCCCACCACCAGCAGCACCGCACCGACAGAGAAGGTGATCAACTCCGTCCTGCTAAGATCGAACAACGGCGTCAACGCCAGCACATACACGATCGCCGTGATCGGCAGCGCCGAAAGCAACGCTTCCCAGATCTTCGCACGCAGCTCCTTCAATCCCATCACCATCCTTATATCATTCTCTTTTAATGATATCATAGAAACGGGAAAAAATCTATGAAAAAGTATTGAATTTTCTTAAATAGCGCCATCTTCCCTGCCCTTCCTGAAACTGTGGCGACTATCTCCACCTCATCGGCGCACAATAGTTGCAGGAGGGATGATATGGAACGAAGATGGCTCGCGCTCCTGTGCGCGCTGGTGCTGATCTGCACCGGATGCAGCCGCCACGACCTTTCGGGGAACCACCGTGTGGTCACCGAGATCCAGGTCATCTGCCCCAATGACCGGACCCAAAAAAGCTACACTGATCCAGAAAAAATGCGTCACATCCTCAACAGCCTGCGCCAGATCGGTCAGCTCACCACCCCGGACCAGGATCCGGACGCGCTGCCCCTGCGCCAGCACCAGATCCAGCTGACCCACTCCGACGGAACGAAGCAGACCTGGTCCACCAAAGGCGACCGCTACATCCGTCAAGGCACCGCCCCCTGGCAGCAAGCAGATCCAGACCTCCTGACCCAGCTGACCCACCTCTTCCAGACCCTCCCCCCAGACCGCTGACCCCTCAGGACACGACGCATCCAATAGATCCTCGTTTAGCATACGAAGCACCGCAGCCGCGATCCCTTCCCCCGGGGGGAAGGGATGCGGCTGCGCCGTCAAACGATGATCTATGCTCCACCGATCTCTCCAAAAACGTCAACTGCCTGCCCCTAAGGGCAGGCAGTGATGCTATCAAGCCTTCCGCAGCATCTTGATGATGTCCCAGATCTTGGGGCTGGTGCCATACAGCAGCACGCCCACCCGGTAGATCTTAGCAGACACAACGCCCACACCCACCACCGATGCGATCAGTATCGCGATCGAGATCACGATCTCGACAGTGGGCACCGTACTCATGGCGATCCGAGTGAACATGGCCATGGGCGAAGCGAAGGGGATGTAGCTGCATACCTTCATCAGCGTGCTGTCCACCGAATCCCCGGTCAAAGAGAACAGCACCACGAAGTAGGACGCGATGAACACCATGGTCAGGGGCATGACAGAGGTATTGATATCCTCCAGCTTGGATGCCGTAGATCCCACCGCGCCATAGAGGAACGCATAGATGAAGAATCCCAGCACGAAGAACACCAGCATATACACCAGAAGGTCCAGAGGGATATCGAAGAAGCTGGCCATCATCCCATCCGCGTCCCAATAGTCCCGGTTCAGCTGGAACCCCACCAACGCCGTCCCGAAGACCGCCACAAGCTGTATCAGCCCCGCCAGGCAGGACGCGATCACCTTGCCGAACATCATGCTGGTGGGCTTGGCGCTGGTTATCAGCAGCTCCATGGCTCTGGAGCTTTTCTCCGTCGCCACATTGGTAGCCACCATCTGCCCATAAAGAGCGATCACCATATACAGCGCCATGATCATGACATAAGTATAGAGATAGTTCTTCATTTGGTCCTTGCCCAGAGTGATCACCTCATGGGAGATCTGCGTCCCCATGATCTGTGCCGCATCATCCGCAGCGAGCCCACTTCCCACCATCGCCTCCAAACGATAGACCTCCCGCAGCAGCTCATCCGCCACCGCCGTGTTGGCATCATACAGCGACAAGTTCCCCACATGATAGGAATAGCTGGTCAGCCCATCCAAAACGAAGGCGCATTCCACGGCCTCCTCCCGGATCTGCTCTTGCAGCTGCTCCACAGCTCCCTCATAGAGCCGCACATCATAGTCGGTGAACGCCGCTTGGAAGCTGGGGAACACCGCTTGAGCGCCGTCTCCCGTCACCAGCATCACGGGCTTATCCCCTGTTTCCTCCACCGTGCCGTCATCGAAGGCCCCCGCGATCCGGGGGAAAAACAGCACCAGCACCAATGCGACCATCAAGAATACCGTGATACCCACGAACACCTTGTTGGTCAGATAGTTTTTCAGTTCGAATCGTAGTATCTTTCCAAAGAACTTCATCTGATCCACCTCATTCCTGGTCGCCTGCATACTGGACGAAGATGTCGTTGAGGGAGGGCTCGAACACCCGGATCTCATCCACATCGAACCTCTCCGCCAGTTGCCGCATCACGGCCTGCTTCTGGGCCGGATCTGCCAGCTCCACGAGTACTGCCCCATCTTCACCAGGCACCGCGCCAGCCACCTGAGCCAGGATCTGTTCGCTTTGTGCCGAACGCACCACCAGCCGGTCCCGGGGATAGTCCCGCTTGATCTGATGCAGATCACCGCTAAGCACCACCTGGCCGCCATTGAGGATCGCGATGGAATCGCAGAATTCCTCGATATAGTTCATCTGATGGCTGGAAAACAGCACGATCTTCCCCTTTGCGATCTGCTCCTTCACCACGTCCTTCAAAAGCATGGCGTTGACGGGATCCAGGCCCGAGAAGGGCTCATCCAGGATCACCACCTCCGGGTCATGGGCCAAGGCCGTGATCAGCTGGATCTTCTGCTGGTTGCCCTTGGACAGGGTATCCAGCCGCTTGTTTCGATACTCGCTCATCCCCAGCCGCTCCAGCCAATGATCCACAGCCTTCACCGCATCACTGCGGCCCATGCCTTTCAGCTCCGCGAAATACACCAGCTGATCGATGATCTTCTTTTTGGGATACAACCCCCGCTCCTCCGGCAGGTAGCCGAAGCCGATCTTAGAATAGTCGATCGGCGCGCCATCCACCAGGATCTCCCCGCTATCCGCCGGGAACACATCCATCAGTATCCGGATCGTGGTGGTCTTACCCGCTCCATTGCGCCCCAAAAGCCCAAAGGCTTTCCCACTCTGGGCAGTCAAAGAAACGCCCTTCAGCACTTCCTTATCGCCGAAGGACTTGTAGATATCGCATATCTTCAATTCCATACGGATCCCTCCCGGATCTCAAATTTTCATCCATTATACCACTCATGCACAGGAATGGCAAGTCAATATCAGATAACGACGCGCATCCGTGATTTAAGGGGCAGCGAACTGCCCCCTGATCAGTGCTTACAGACTACCAATAGCCCAGGATGCGTAGATGATCCACACAGAGTAGGCAACACGACCGGCCAAAAAGCCCATCATTCAAACTGCCTTCCCCTTTAGTCTAATATTAAGATACCATGTATTTAATAGTTGTCAAGCGCAGGTAGATAATAGTATTGTTATTTTTGACACAAGGAGGCACTTCATGCTAGGTGAAAATATCAAAGCCTTGCGCTCTGCCATGGGTTGGAGTCAAGTGGAGCTGGCAAAAAGGCTCAACATCACGAAACAGACCGTTTCCAACTGGGAGAACGAGAACATCCAGCCCTCCATCGAAATGCTCGTCCACCTATCCAAGACTCTAGGCGTGACTACAGATCATCTCCTGGGGCTGGATCACATCCCCCGCATCAGCGTCGAAGGACTGTCCCCAAAGGCGATCGCTCACCTGACACTGCTCATAGACGATCTGCGCGATCTATGAGATCAACACTCGATCCAGATGCCTATAAGCACATAAATCATCGTTTAGCGTAGGACTGACGCACTGGCGCGGCAGCGCCTATACCTTCCCCCGGGGGCGGTGCGTCGCGCAGCGAATAATAATTCCAATGATCTCCGGGGGAGATCATACCACTACTATGGTGCCCCAGTGCGCACACTGGGGCGGAAGGGGAATGCGGGAGATAACGTGATGGTTTAGGAGCGGTATAGACTTGGAATATCGTTGAGCGCTTCAGTATGTCTGACAGGCCTTC
>JAFTKE010000224.1 GCA_017456045.1 Oscillospiraceae bacterium | reverse complement strand
TCCCCCGGGGGGAAGGTGCCCCCGAAGGGGGCGGAAGGGGAATGCGGGCGCTAACGTTATGGTTTTGGAACGCTATAGGCTTAGTTCGATATCCGACCTTGCAACAAACCTGAAAAACATCCTTAAATATAGGTTTCCGCCCGCATTCCCCTTCCGGCCCGCTTTTCCCTCGCTGCGCTCGGGGCGCTCGGTGACCGAAGGTCGCCGCATTACATCTTCCGCTAAACGATGATCCTCTCCTCAAACCGGAAACGCCCGATACTCCTGGCCCGTCTCCATCCCCTCGATGGTGCCGCTGCTCATATCCGTCAGCCGGTCCAAAAAGGGCTGGGCCTGATGCTCCGGCATCAGGATCTCCAGCTCGATGTCCATGCCGAACTGGGTATCCCGCAGGATCCCGCCGAAGGCTTCCACCTCCAGCTTCACCCGCTCATAGAAATTGTAAGGGATCGGTACGTACAGCGCGGTCCATACCCGCTTCATGGACTTCCCCGCAGCATCCACCGCGATCTTTGCCCCCTTGGTGTAGGCCCGCACCAGCCCCCCGGCCCCCAGCAAGATCCCGCCGAAGTACCGGGTCACCACACACACGATGTTGTAAAGCCCCTCCCGCTGCAGCACCTGCAGCATGGGCATCCCGGCGGTGCCGCCCGGCTCCCCATCATCGGAGAACCGGACCGCCCCATCCTTGATGATATAGGCCCAGCAATTGTGGGTGGCGTCGTAATGCCGCTTCTTCATCTCCTGGATCTTCTCCAGTGCCGCTTCCTCAGTCTCCACCGGCCAAACTCTGCCGATGAACCGGGACTTCTTTTCATAAAATTCATCCTCCCCGAACTGGGTCGGCACCAGATACTCTTCCAAACGTCATTTCTCCTCTGTGATGAATTCCTTCATTCTCCCGTATAGGATCGGGTCCAGGATCGTTTCCACCACGATCCCATCCCCGGTATATTCCACATTTTTCACCTGGGCGCTCTTGTGCAGCGTGTCCACCAGACCGCCCTGGGCATAAGGCAGGGTCAGCACCACATGATGGCGGCTGTGGCCCAAGGAAGCCTCGATCGCTTTCATAAGGGCATCCATACCGAAGCCGCGCTTGGCGGAGATCTTCACCACGTCCTCCCCGATGGGGATATCGGTCGCCTCCACCAGATCCGCCTTATTGTAGCACCGCAGCACCTTGGTGCCGGGCTTTGCCAATTTCGCGATCAGCTGATCCACCACTTGGATATGCTCCTCCCGCTCCGGATCTGCCGAATCGATCACGTGAAGCAGCAGGTCCGCGTACTCCAGCTCCTCCAGGGTCGCCCGGAAGGCATCCACCAGATGGTGGGGGAGCTTGGCGATGAATCCAACGGTGTCGGACAAGATCACATCCAGATTATCAGAAACAGTCAACTGCCGGGAAGTGGTGTCCAGGGTATCGAACAACCTGTTGTTGGCAGGGATCCCCGCCCCGGTCAGCTGGTTCAAAAGGGTGGACTTGCCGGCATTGGTGTAGCCCACGATCGCCACCACGGGCACGGAATTTTTCATCCGACGCTCCCGCTGTACCCCACGGACCTGCCGCACCTGCTCCAGCTCCTGCTTCAGTCTGGAGATCCGCTCCCGGATATGCCGGCGGTCAGATTCCAGCTTCGTCTCACCGGGACCACGGGTGCCGATGCCGCCGCCCTGCCGGCTCAGGCTCTTGCCCATGCCGGAGAGCCTGGGCAGCAGATACTGATACTGTGCCAGCTCCACCTGGAGCCGTCCTTCCTTGGTCTTGGCCCGCTGGGCGAAGATATCCAGGATCAGCGCGCTGCGGTCCAGCACCGTCACTCCCAGGATCTCCTCCAACGCCCGGATCTGCCCGGGAGACAGCTCATTGTCGAACACCACCATGGTAGAAGCGGTGGCCTCCACCAGCATCTTCACTTCCAACGCCTTGCCCTCACCGATGAAGCTGTGGGCATCAGGGGTATGCCGATTCTGCAACACCTTCCCGGTGCAAAATCCCCCCGCCGTCTCCAAAAGCGCCTCCAGCTCCTCCAACGTCTCGTCAGTGGCCGTCTGGGCCTTGGAAAAGCAGTCCGCGTTCAGCCCAACAAGGACCGCCCGCTCCTGCACCATCTCATCAAAATTAGATTCCATTCCTTATCCTCCCGGGTATAGCTCCTCATCTACCTCGATGAATTCGTAGACCTGACCGGAATCCCGATCTTCGAGACGGAGCGTACCGTTTTTGTACTTATAGTCTGTCCGAAGCACTTCGCACGTATCATAATCAAACTCCGCTCTGTCGCAGTAGTTGATAAAAAAACCAGTCCCATAATCGATTTGGAAGAACATCGGCGCATAACTGCCATTCGGATCCAGATACAGACCCTCATTATTTTCCATATCCAGATACATATCCAGCGCTTCACAGTACCAAATGCCGTCCTTCGGACATTCCCGAGGAATGTAACACCCTGATAATCCTGATAATACAGAAAAAAGCATCAGACACGCAACCAAGATACAAGTACGTTTTTTCATATCCGACACCCACCTTTTTCTCAGATCAAAAAACAAAAAGTCCGCACTACGCTCACGCAGTGCGGACTTCGGTCTTACTTCAGGCCAAAACGCTTGTTGAAACGATCAACACGTCCACCGGTATCGACCAGCTTCTGCTTGCCGGTATAGAAAGGGTGGCACTTGGAGCAGATCTCAACGCGGATGTCCTTCTTGGTGGAACCGGTCGTAAAGACGTTGCCACAGGCACAGCGGATGGTGGTCTGTT
>JAFTKE010000223.1 GCA_017456045.1 Oscillospiraceae bacterium | reverse complement strand
TCAATTTTTCGATCGGGGTATAGCCCCAAAACCTTTTCCGACGTTTTGCCGCGCTTCTACTATATCGCAGTATCCGCCGCGGTGCAACTGCATCTATTTCATTTATTGTGGTGCTGTACTAGCATGACTATTTTTTGACACCCTGTCGGAGCTGCCACTGGCAGCTCCGTTTCTGCTGGTTGTGATAGATCATCGTTTCGCGCAATACCCCTGTAGGGGAGGGTCTTGACCCTCCCTCAAACCATACGTCGATTTGAAATGTCACGTTTTCGGATAACGTACCATTCAGCACCGTTATTACAGCACAATAGTTGTAAGATCAAGGGAGGGTCAAGACCCTCCCCTACAATGGGGGTGAACGTTGTTGCTACGCTAAACGATGGTCTACCTCATCAGATCCCGGATACGTCACAAAATATTGACAAGCTTCGGGTCTTGTGCGATAATACGAAGATGAAATAAAAATGACAGAGAGGGTCTATCTATGTTCCAATCCAGAACCCATAACTGCGGCGAGCTGCGCCTCGCCAACGCCGGTCAGGCCGTCACCATCGTCGGCTGGCTGGAGAACGTCCGTGAAGTCGGCGCCAACTTCGCTTTCCTGGTGCTGCGTGACTACTACGGCACCACCCAGGTGGTGGTGGAGACCGAGGAGATGATGAAGATCATCAAGTCCATCAACAAGGAATCCACCATCTCCGTCACAGGCCAAGTCCGGGAGCGTGAGAGCAAGAACCCCAAGCTCCCCACCGGCGAGATCGAGGTGGTCCCTACTGAAGTTTCCGTGCTGGGCAAGTGCCGCCACAACCAGCTGCCCTTCGAGATCAACAAGAGTAAGGACGCAGACGAGAACACGAGACTGAAGTACCGCTACCTGGATCTTCGGAACCCTGCCGTGAAGCAGAACATCATCCTGCGCTGCCAGGTGGTGGCGGAGCTGCGGCGGCTCATGACCGAGAAGGGCTTCCTGGAGATCACCACTCCCATCCTCACCGCTTCCTCTCCTGAGGGCGCTCGTGACTATCTGGTGCCTGCCCGGAACCACCCCGGCAAGTTCTACGCCCTGCCCCAGGCTCCCCAGCAGTTCAAGCAGCTGCTGATGACCTCCGGCTTCGACCGTTACTTCCAGATCGCCCCCTGCTTCCGGGACGAGGATGCCCGTGCCGACCGTACCCCCGGTGAGTTCTACCAGATGGATATGGAGATGGCTTTCGCCTCCCAGGCGGACGTGCTGTCCACTCTGGAGGACGTGCTGGTGCCTGTGTTCCAGAAGTACGGCAAGTACAGCCGGATCTCCTCCGCTCCCTTCCGTCACATCCCCTTCAACGAGGCCATGGAGCGCTACGGCTCCGATAAGCCGGATCTGCGTATCGACCTGGAGGTCCAGGACGTGACTGATGTGGTCCAGGGCTGCGGCTTCGGTCCCTTCGAGGGCAGCTGTGTCAAGGCCGTGGTGGTCCACGACTTCACCCAGGCCCGGAAGTGGATCGATAAGCTGCTGGTGGACGTGGAGGTCCAGACCGGTAACAAGGCCTGCTGGGTCAAGGTCGATGAAAACGGCAATGTTACCGGCGGCATCTCCAAGTTCCTGGTGGAGCGTCAGGATGCCTTCAAGGAGGCTCTGGGCCTGAAGCCCGGTTCCTTCGTGTGCATGGCTGCCGGCAAGAAGGCTGCCGCCCAGAAGACCGCCGGCGTGATCCGCACCTTGCTGGGCAAGCGTGTCCCCGGCCACTTCGACGAGGAGCAGTACGCCATCTGCTGGATCGTGGACTTCCCCATGTACGAGATGGGCGAGGAGTCCGGCCAGCTGGAATTCTGCCACAACCCCTTCTCCATGCCCCAGGGCGGTATGCAGACCCTGCTGGACGCCGAGGGCGATATGGACAAGCTCCTGGCCATCAACGCAGACCAGTACGATCTGGTGGTCAACGGCTACGAGTCCGCCTCCGGTGCCGTCCGGAACCACGATCCTGAGATCATGGTCAAGGCTTTCGAGATGGTGGGCCTGGGCGAGGAGGACGTGAAGGCCAAGTTCCCTGCCATGTACAACGCCTTCACCTACGGCGCGCCCCCTCACGCCGGTGCCGCCCCCGGTGTGGACCGTCTGATCATGCTCCTGACCGGTGAGGAGAGCATCCGGGAGGTCATCACCTTCCCCATGAACAAGAACGCCCAGGACCTGATGATGGATGCCCCCACCCCCGTGGAGCAGCACCAGCTGGACACCGTCCACATCGCCCTGAACATCAAGGAATGACGCTTCAGATCAAGACAAGATCTTCGATGGACTAAGAATAACGAGAGGGCTGCCACAAAACCTCGGTTTTGGAGCAGCCCTTTCTCCCTGCCATGCCCCGTCCTGTCCCAAACGAATGTACGCGCTAAAGTGTCCATCACTCGTGGAAACGTTCATTTTTCATTATTTGCCATTTGCTAAAATAAATATTAAAATTCTATGTATTTTACCGAAACCCATTGCTTTTTCCGAACTTCATGTGCTATACTGGAATTACCAAAGAAAGGGGGTGTTCCACATGCCGCGCACAAGCAACAAAGCCCAAGAGATACTTGATTATGTAAACCAATTCGTCCAAACAAATGGCTATTCCCCTTCCGTCCGTGAGATCGGAGCCGCAGTCGGGCTGCGTTCCACCGCGTCGGTCAGCTACCATCTGCAAGCGCTGCAGGAGAAGGGAGCGATCCAAGCCCCCACCAGCAAAGGCCGCAAGCGGGCGATCGTCACATCGGCCCGCCCGGGGCAGATCCCCGTAGTGGGCGTGGTCACCGCCGGTCTTCCGATCCTGGCAGTAGAGAACCAGGAAGGCACCATGACCTGGGATGGTGGTCCCGGCTGGTTCGCCCTGCGTGTCCGGGGCGACAGCATGATCGGTGCTGGCATCCTGGATGGGGACAAGGTCGTGGTCCGGCCCCAGCAGGCGGCGGACGACGGACAGATCGTAGTCGCCCTGATCGGGGACGAAGCCACCGTCAAGCGCCTGCACCGTGAGGATGGCCAGGTCTGGCTCCTCCCGGAGAACGACGCCTACGACCCGATCGACGGCAACGAAGCCCAGCTGATCGGCATCGTCAAAGCGGTGGTAAGAGAATACTAAAAGAAGCCCCGTTGCGAACCATTTTTCGCAACGGGGCTTGACTGTCATCATATCACCCGACGGGCCACCACCACGAAGCGGCCCTCCTCGATGGACTTGTCACAGGTGGACAAGGTGATCAGCTTATCCCCATACTGGGGCGTGATCCCGGTATCATACAAGGAAAGCTCCTTGCAGTTAGCTACGAACCTGTCGAACTCCTCCGCATCCTCCGCGTCATCGAACAGGTGATAAGGGAAAGCGCCCTCATCCAGCTTGGCAGAGCTGATGAACACCGCGAAGATCTCATAGGTGTGGAACTCATACAGCGTATCGAAATAGATCTCCTTATGACCCTCCCAGAAGGCTTTATCCTCGTATCCATGGAGATCGGCGAACATGGTGCCATTGCTCATATTGTGGCCATAGATGGTCAGATTGTCCGACGGTGCCCACACATCGCAGTCCTCCCGGACATAGATCGTGCCACAGGTGGCGTATTTCTTGTTGGTGAAGTCCTTACGAAGATAGAAATTGGGAGAGTCCGGTGTCTGGACCACGGGATAGCTGATATCCGTACCAGGGATCTCGATCCACCCCACCATATCGTTGTTGATGTCGTAGATCACCTGCAGATGCTCCAGGATCTGAGGCTCACCGGGTTCGGTGGGGACCGTCTCCTCCTGAGAAGGATCCGTCACATCCGGCTTCGGCTCGGTCACCCGATCCGAAGTGGTGGGCCGGGTCACGTTGGCCCCCGCGGACTCTTTCATCTGCTCCAGCTTGTCGTAATCCTGCTTGTCCATCTCATCAGTGATCAGCTTGTACCCGATCACCGTGACACATACGATGATCACGATCACCAGTATGGCGATCGCCGCCAAATAGGCGATCTTCCTCCAGTCCACTTTCTTCTTATCCATCTTCGGGCCTCCACAACGCTCATTTTTCGCTATTATATCGGACCGGACCGAAAAAGTAAACCCACCCATCCAAAAATGTTGTAAAAATACTGTAAATCCTCTTCCAGTCATGATATACTGTCTTAAGCGGTGTCAGCCCCCTGTCCACCGGGCGATGCGGTACACGCCTTGCCCCCCTCATTTATGAGGGGGCGCAATGCCTTCCCCCGGGGGGAAGGTGCCCCAGTGCGCACACTGGGGCGGAAGGGGAATGCGGACAGCGACGTGATGGTTTTGGGGCGGTATAGACCTAGATCACAATAGACTTGGTGCCCCACAAGTGAGGCGCAGTGAAGCGCCCCTACTGCATCGTCGACACCAAAACATCCCCTTCCTGTCGTAGGGAACGAGCATGGTCAGAAGAGGATGGATCGCCACCGGCGATCGGTAATTCCGATCCGCTGCGCGACGCACCGCCCTTTCCGCCGCTGATCGCTGATGGACGCGCCGGATGGATACCGCCTCTTTTCCGAGATCCGCAACGGCACCGGCTGTCCCTCACACTACATAATGAAGAGGTCGCGAGATGAAAAAAGCCCTCCCCTTCTGGCTCCTGTCAGCCCTGCTGTACCTGCTGGCCCTGATCCCCACCTACGCCTATCTGCGCCTGATCCCGGCAGGCTTGGCCACGGTGATCGCGCTGTACCTGGCCCTGTCCCTGCTGAGCGCCCGCCGCCCAGACCTGGCCCACGGCCTGAGGAGCATCCTCACCACTTTCGTCATCCTGGGCATCACCCTGGGGATCATCACCGGCAGCCAGATCCTGCTGGCCGGTGCCCAGCCTCCTCCGGAGGATGCCCCCTACATCATCGTCCTGGGGGCTAAAGCGGACCTGGACGGTCCCTCCGCCACCTTGCAGGAGCGGATCGACGCCGCCTACGACTACCTGACCGCCCATCCCGACACCATCGCCATCGTCTCCGGCGGGAAGGGGGCGGACGAACCCACCAGCGAAGCGGAGTGTATGTACGACGCCCTCACCGCCCGGGGCATCGCCCCCTCCCGGATATGGATAGAGGACCAAGCCACCTCCACCTGGGAGAACATCCGCTACTCCCTGGACCTGATCGAAGCGAAGACCGGCACCCGCCCCACCACCATCGCGGTGGTCACCAGCGAGTTCCACCTGTACCGCACCCAACGCCACTGCCTGGACCGTGGCATCACCGTCCAGGGGATCCCCGCCACCACCCAAACGCCCGACCGGTATCTGCACTACTTCATCCGTGAGATCGCCGGCATCTGGCATTATCTGATATTAGGAGGTACCTATCGATGATCACCATGACCTATGCCGACCACGCCTGGGACTATACCGCAGCGCTACTGGGGATCGACTCCCCCACCGGCTTCACCCACACCGCAGCCCAGTGGACCAAAGAAGCCTTCGAAGCCCTGGGCTTCCCAGCCACCATC
Organism: Oscillospiraceae bacterium; assembly: GCA_017456045.1. GTDB lineage: Bacteria > Bacillota > Clostridia > Oscillospirales > Oscillospiraceae > Faecousia. The sequence continues at coordinate 1,126 of JAFTKE010000223.1, read as the reverse complement.
ACCACCAAGGGCGGTGTCCTGGTGGATCTGGGTGGCGAAGACGCTCAAAACGCCACCCTCCTGGAGGCCCACCTGGACACCCTGGGTGCCATGGTGGCCACCATCAAAGGGAACGGCCGCCTGAAGCTGACCCCCTTGGGCGGCATGAACGCCAACAACGCCGAAGCCGAGAACGTGAAGATCTATACCCGCAGCGGTAAGATCATCGATGGCACCGCCCAGCTGGCCAACGCCTCGATCCACGTCAACGGCAGCTATAACGATACCAAGCGGGGCTTCGACACATTGGAAGTGGTCTTGGACGAGGAAGCATCCTCCCCCGACGATGTCCGCAAGCTGGGCATCGAGGTTGGCGACATGGTCTGCTTCGATCCCCGCACTCGCCGTACCGCCTCCGGGTACCTGAAGAGCCGGTTCCTGGACGATAAACTCAGCGTAGGCATCCTCTTAGGGCTGGCCAAATACCTGTGCGACCAGAAGGTCGTCCTCCCCCGCCGCACCTACGCCCATATCACCGTCTACGAAGAAGTGGGCCACGGCGGCTCCGCCTCAGTCCCCGCAGGGGTCACGGAAGCGATCAGCGTGGACATGGGCTGCGTGGGCGAGGGCCTCAGCTGCACCGAGCGCCAGGTCAGCATCTGCGCCAAAGACTCCGGCGGCCCCTACAGCTACGAAGTAGTGGGCAGGCTGATCGAAGCAGCGAAGCGGGCGGAAGCCGACTACGCCGTAGATGTCTACCCCCACTACGGCTCCGACGTAGAAGCCACCCTCCGCGCCGGCCACGACCTGCGCCACGGCCTGATCGGTGCCGGCGTCTACGCCAGCCACGGCTACGAACGCAGCCACATCCAAGGCGTCCACAACACCCTCAAGCTCCTCCTCTCCTACCTCGCCCCCACCACCACGCCCCAGGCCTGATCCCTGCTGGTCGAGCAGATACAGTACACGCCTTGCCCCCCTCATTCATGAGGGGGGTGCCCCACGAGCGAAGCGCAGTGGGGCGGGGGGAGTCCGTATCATCCGGCATCTCCCTATTCGTCGGAGAGTCCGTACACGCCTTGCCCCCCTCATTCATGAGGGGGGTGCCCCACGAGCGAAGCGCAGTGGGGCGGGGGGAGTCCGAATA
>JAFTKE010000222.1 GCA_017456045.1 Oscillospiraceae bacterium | reverse complement strand
TATCCCGGAGGAGAAGCTGTTCCACGATGGTGGGATGATGAACGTGGTGGCGGCTCCAGAGCTGGGGTTCCTGTTCCCGGCGTTCGATAACAGGGCCACCAATATCTACAATGCCCTTTACTACACCCACAGCCCCAAGGAGAGCCATGAGGCCTTCGTGGAGGCGGTGTTCAACGCACCGATCCCCAAGCCGGCGGCGGAGCAGAAGAAGACCTTCGAGGCCCTGCTGACCACGGCGCTGGATGAGGATTGCTCCATGGATCTGGTGCAGACCGTCCATGATCAGATCTGCCAGCGGATCGAGCTGCACAAGGAGAGCAAGGTGCCGGAGCCGCTGCTGATCGCTAAGGAGGACGTGAAGGAAGTGCTGTCCGGCTGTGGGGTCTCGCAGGAGCATCTAGCCAAGTTCAGCGTGGACTATGACGCGGCATTCGGCTTCGAGGCGGAGCTGCATCCCAAGAACATCATCGATGATAAGCGCTTCGAGATCAAGACCCCGGACGTGTCCATCAAGGTGGCACCGGATCGGACGGATCTGATCGAGACGAGAGTGATCGGCGGCGTCAAGTACATCATGATCAGCGCCGAAGAGGATGTGGAGGTCAACGGCGTCAGCATCCATATCGCCGACGGCGATATGGTGACGGCTTGAGATATCTTCCTGCACATGAGGAGGTACAAGGATGAAGGATAAACGGAAGCGTTACCATACGGATCTGGAGGGCAGAGGGGTATTCTTTTGCGGTTGCTTCCTGGGTCTGGCGTTCTTCCTGCGTGGGGTCTTCTATTTCGGCTTCACCAGGACCGAGACCGTGGACCTGTGGACGCTGATCATGATGCTGATCCTGCCCTGGCTGCTGGAGGCTGCCTTCATCACCCTGCTGCGGGGCGTCCGGCTGGACGCGCCGGGGCTGTACGGCATCCTGGGTGCGGTGTACTGCCTGCTGCTGGTGCTGCAATGCATCCAGTATGAGTCGCTGATCCGGATGATCCTGGGGATCATCGCTTATGTGATCTGCGGCGGTCTTCTGCTGGGGGTCTCGGCGGGATATTTGAGCCGGGAGCTGGGGGCGGTGTCCTTTTTCACCGTGGGCGCGGTCCGCTTCCTGTTGGCACTGGGGGACTATGTCTTGCCACTGCGGCTGGTGGCGTTCCTGCCGGAGGCGGCGGGACTGTGCGCTGTGCTGGCTCTGGGGTGCCTTACCCTGGGGATGAAACAGAAAAAATGAAAAAACGAGGCGTGTTCAGCTTGAACACGCCTCGTGGTTCATTTACTTGCGGATACGATCATGTCGATGCAGCGCTCCAGGCCCAGGGTGCTGCTGCTCAGGCACAGATCGTAGTTGGTGGACATCCCCCAGGTACGGCCGGTGTAGTGCTGGTAGTTGATCCGGCGGCGCTTGTCCTTTTCCTGGAGCCGGGCCTCAGGGCTTTTTTCGGACTCGCCGTAGAGCCGAACGATCCGGTCTGCACGGAAATCCAGATCCGCGTGGATGAACACGTTCAGCACGTCGTCCCGATCCTTCAGGATGTAATCGGCGTTCCGGCCCACGATCACACAGGGACCCTTGTCTGCCAGGTCCATGATCACGCTGCACTGGATGCTCCACAGGAAGTCGGCGGTGGACATACCGTTCATGACGCCGGGGACCGCCTGGTGGGAGAAGGCATAGGCGAAGCGGCTGCGGGTGGGGGAATGCTCCCCGTGCTCTTCCACGAAGGAAGGGGCGAAGCCGGAACCCACTGCGATCTGGTCTACCAGCTCTTTATCGTAAAAGGGGATATCCAACTGCTTGGCGACCTCCCGGCCGATGGTACGTCCGCCGCTGCCGAATTCCCGGCTGATGGTGATGATCTTGGATGCCATAGATATGTCCTCCTTCGTGCATTTTGGATAACTCCATTATACCTGGTCGGGGAGCAGTTGTCAATGATGTACGAAGGGACGGGGGCGAACGCTGGACGTTCAAAGTTTATCGTCCTGGCGGATGATGACATCCTTGTGATGCATGGGAGGGCGATGCTGTGCTGAGTTGGTGGGATGGACAAAAAGTGGGTTGATTTTTTGTGCATTGTGTGGTATGATCTGTCACTGTGTCGAGTATTCGAAGATCGGATCTGTTGAGTCCGACAGAGTGAGGAGTGAGGACCATGCATCGTCAACGTGTGGGCGCCCAAGGGGGCGCTGGATGGGTCCATATCAGGCCGCTGGGCCTGGGCTGGACCGGGAAGCTGCTGGATATCGTCAAGGGCAATGTGGTAATGTTCGTGGCATTGGCGGCGGCATTGGTGACCACTGTGATCGTACCAGTGGATCGGGCGTATCTTGGGTATTTCGACTTCAAGACTCTGGCCTGTTTGTTTTGCGTGCTGGCAGTGGTGTGCGCTCTGAAGGAGATCCGGTTCTTCTACATCATCGCACAGCGGATCGTGCAGTGCTTCCGGGACGCTCGGCGCAGTGTGCTGGCGCTGGTGTACATCACCTTCATCGGATCGATGCTGATCGCCAATGATATGGCCCTGCTGACCTTCCTGCCTCTGGGGTGGTTCGTCCTCAGCAGCACGAAGAAGGAGAAGTACATGGCCTTCACCTTCATCATGCAGAACATCGCAGCCAATCTGGGCGGGATGCTGACCCCTTTCGGGAATCCCCAAAACCTGTATCTTTATACCAAGTTCGCGGTGCCAGATCTGGAATTCATGCAGATCATGGCAGTGCCCTTCGCACTGTCTGTGGCGCTGATCACGGTGTGCTGTCTGGTGTTCGTGAAGCCGGAGCCGTTGCAGGTGTCCGATGAGCAGGTGTCCCTCCCGGTGGGGCGGACGGCGCTGTACCTGGGACTGTTCGTGCTGTCGATCGCTATCGTGTTCCGGGGGATCCCCTACTGGATCGGTCTGGCGGTCATCCCGGCGGTGCTGTGGTTCGCAGATCGGGAGGCGCTGAAGAAGGTGGACTATCCACTGCTGCTGACCTTCGTGTTCTTCTTCGTGTTTGCCGGGAACATGGCTAGGATCGGTGCGGTGCAGGAGCTGCTGTCCGGGCTGTTGCAGAAGGATACGCTGCTGGTAAGCGTGGTGTCCTGCCAGTTCATCAGCAACGTACCGTCGGCGATCCTGCTGTCCCAGTTCACCGGGAATTATCAGGAGCTGCTGGTGGGGGTGAACATCGGCGGCGTGGGGACGTTGATCTCCTCTTTGGCCAGCCTGATCACCTTCGGGGAGTATACCAAGCATTTCCCGGAGAAGACGGGGCAGTATGTGAAGCTGTTCTCGGCGTTCAATTTCGGATTTTTGATCATATTGACCGGGGCGATGATGCTCCTGAGATAAAATGACAGCGTGCCGGATCGGCACGCTGTTTTTTGTGAGCGATGGTACTGGTGTCAGTGTCCGGGTTAGAAGCGGATCGTACCATGCGTAGGGAAAGGGCATGCCCTCGCCCTACATGAGGGTGTGCGGGGTCAGAGCTTGCCCTGGAGGACCAGGAGCAGGAGGATGCAGCTGATCGAAAGCGCGGCGGCGAAGAGGTAGATGCCCAGCTTGGTGGGACGCTTGGGGCGAGCCTCGATCAGACCGGTACGGCCCAGGGCGGTGGTCAGGGGCTTATACAGCCAGATGGTCAGGGCGCTGTTCAGTCCTGCTTTCAAGGCGTTGAAGGGCAGGAAGCCGGGGAGCAGCAGCGCTTCCACGGTCCTGCGGTCCACGCCCATGTATAGGGGGGTGATCAGCCAGTTCCACAGCAGCATCACCGCCACCATGGTCACGGAGCCTGCCACCAGACCGATCACCGCGCCGCCGATGGTGCGCTTCTTTTTGTAGATGAAAGCGGCGGTGCAGGCGAAGGCGCAGGTGGACACCAGGTTCATCACCGCACCGATGGGGCCGGTGCCGCTGATCGTCACCATCTCCAGCAGGGATACCAGGAAGGAGATCGCTGCCGAGGACAGTGGGCCCAGGATGAAGCCTGCGATCGTGATGATCACGTCCTTGGGCTCGAAGGACAGAAAGGGGAGCGCGGGGATCACCTGGATGGGGAAAAGCTTGAAGATGGATACCACCAGATAAGAAAGGGCTGCCAGCATGGCGATCAAGACGATGCGCTTGGTCTTTTGGTCTTTCATCAGGTCTCCTCCTTAAAAAATAAATGCCCTGAGCATACACTCAGGGCATAGAGATACTGCGTCGCAGTCTTCTTCCATCCAGACTATACTGTCGGTATCGGAATTCCACCGATCCTACGCTGACGCGCTCGCGGACTGTCACCGCCGGTGGGGACTCTCACCCCGCCCTGAAGACGATCTCAGCATAGCAGAACGGACGGGTGTTGTCAAGTGGAAGATCCTGTGATAGAATCGGATGGGGACGGTCAGGTGGGCTGGGTCGTGGTCTGCTGCGATGGCATCTTGAAGCCCCGGATCGCGCCCTTGGCGGCGGTGTCGGTGACGTCGCCGCCGATCACTTGGTTGCGGCTGATCAGCAGTGTGGCGTACACAGGCTCTGTGGCGCCGGGGTAGTTCTCTACCTGATAGACATAGCGCATGACGGTCTGCCCGGCGTAGGCGGACAGGTCGTAGCCCTGGCTTTTTTGCAGGGCGTTGTAGCGGTCGAAGACCTCGGAGGTCTCCTCCGGGATCCGGACCTGACTGGACTCCACCGGTGAGGTGGTGACCTCCCAGCCGAAGCTGTTGAGGAACTTTACCCGGTCGTCGTTGCTTGCGACGGCGGTGGCGGCAGCGGTGGGCGCAGCGTCCTCATCGCCGCCCAGAAGCATGATCAGCCCAGCCACGACTACCACGATCGCCGCAAGGATGATGGCGATCTTCTTCTTATCGACCTTCGCGGTCATTACCAGCATTGCGATCCCTCCAGCACTTTGATTGCTGTATAGCCTATGTGGCAGCGGGCAGGGATAGAACGGAGGAACTATGGAACGTTTGGATAAATTCTTATGCGACAGCGGTGTGGGCAGCCGGTCCCAGGTGAAGCCGATCCTGAAAGCGGGACGGGTGACGGTGGATGGTATCGTGATCCGGGATGGAGCGGTCAAGGTGGATCCCGGGAAGCAGACCGTGTGTCTGGATGGATCGCCTCTGGGCGGGAAGCAACGGCTGGTGGTGATGATGAACAAGCCGGAGGGGTTCGTGACCGCCACGGAGGACCGGGAGGAGCGGACGGTGATGGAGCTGCTGCCGTCTGAACTGCGCTGTCAGGATCTGAAGCCTGTGGGACGGCTGGACAAGGCCACCGAGGGGCTGCTGCTGTTTACCAACGACGGTGATCTTTTGCACCGGCTGATCAGTCCGAAAAAAGAGGTGCCCAAGGTGTACTATGCCCGGCATGAGGGGGCGGCGACCCAGGAGGATGTGGAAGCCTTCGCCTCCGGGATGGTGCTTCGGGATGGCACCAAGTGCCTCCCGGCGGTGCTGGAGGCGATCGGGCCGGGGGAGAGCTTGGTGACGGTGTGCGAGGGGAAGTATCACCAGGTGCGGCGGATGATGGCCGCCCGGGGGATGCACGTTTCTTATCTGGAGCGTCGGAAGGAGGGGCCGCTGACGCTGGACGGGCTGCCCCGGGGACAGGTGAGGATGCTGTCGGAAGCGGAGATCCAGGAACTGGAAGGAAATACTGGCAATATGCCATAAGTTGGCCCCCCCAGATCCGGTGGTTATGACCGCAGACCTTGGGATATTAGATAAAAAAGTGGGTCCACTTTGCAATAATTTGTCAAAAGGTACTTGCAAAATGTGCAAAAGCAATGTATAATGACAAGGTGATTTGTGAAATTTGCATTTGTGCAGTTTGGTGAAGGAGGACCCGGTAATGTCCAACAGTGTTTTCCAGAGCGTCATCATCCAGCTCAAGGATGTGGCCGACCGTGTTTTTGGTGTTATCGATTCTGATGGCAGTGTGGTTTCCTGTACGGATATGTCTTTGTTGGGGGAGCGCTGGACCGATGCGGCCCTGAAGATCGCCAATTCCGGCGATGCCATGGTGCATTTCAACCAAAAGACCTTCAAGCCCATCATCAATGGGTCCAATATGATCGAGTATTCCGTGTTCTGTTCCGGCGACGATGAGAACGCTAAGGGCTACTGTGCCATGGCTTATGTGGCGCTGAACGATGCCAAGGTGTTCTACGAGGAGAAGCATGACCGGGGCACCTTCGTCAAGAACATCATCATGGACAATATCCTTCCCGGTGACATCTACATCCGGGCCAAGGAGCTGCATTTCTCCACCGATGCCCCCCGGGCGGTGTTCCTGGTGCGGCAGGTGGGCCATGCGGACGTGGCTACTGTGGATCTGCTCTCTGGGATGTTCCCGGACCGGCTCCAGGATTTCGTGCTGAGCATCAATGAGTCCGACATCGCTGTGGTCAAGCAGATCACCCCTGCCACCACCAGTGAGGATCTGGATGCTATCGCCCGGAACATCGAGGACACCCTGCGCAACGAGCTGTTCGTCAAGACGGTGATCGGCATCGGCACTGTGGCGGAGCATCTGCGTTCCCTGGCGGACTCCTACAAGGAGGCCCAGACCGCGATCGACGTGGGCAAGGTGTTCGACACCGAGAAGAGCATCATCAACTATGAGAACCTGGGTATCGGTCGTCTGATCTATCAGCTGCCCACCACCCTGTGTGAGATCTTCCTCAGCGAGGTGTTCAAGAAGAACTCCATCGATTCGCTGGATCAGGAGACCCTGTTCACCATCAACAAGTTCTTCGAGAACAATCTGAACGTTTCCGAGACTTCCCGGAAGCTGTTCGTACATCGCAATACCTTGGTCTATCGTCTGGAGAAGATCAAGAAGCTGACTGGTCTCGACCTGCGGCAGTTCGATCACGCCATCGTGTTCAAGGTGGCGCTGATGGTCCGCAAGTATCTGTCCAGTCGGGAGAGCCGGTAAAAGTATAGAAAGCCGCCCATCGCTTGTGCGATGGGCGGTCCAGACTGTCAAAAAAGTGGTTTTGCGGCGAAGCCGCTCCCTTCCCCCGGGGGCGGTGCGTCGCGCAGCGAATCAAGAT
>JAFTKE010000221.1 GCA_017456045.1 Oscillospiraceae bacterium | reverse complement strand
GATCGCCACGTCGCTTCGCTCCTCGCGATGACATATAGGGAGGGTTGACATAATTGTGGAAAACCGGCCATCAGATATTTTGTGTACAAGAGTTTTCCACATTCTCCACAGGTTTATCCACAGCCATACATTACACAGGGTTACATTACACAGGGGACGGTTCTGTGTGTGATACCACACACAGAACCGTCCCCTGTGTATTTGGAACCGTCCCCTGTGTATTCGCCCTGTGTATTCGGATCACCCCAGGCTCTGATAGCTGAGCTTGGCGGCGAAGATCCGGTCGTGATCGTGGCCTTCCGTGGGGCGGTGGATATCCACCAGCATGCACCCATCTGGGTCGAAGCCGTAGGTCACATCAAGATGATCCGTTTCCCGGGCCTCATTGATATAGCAGAGGGTCACATCCGCGATCGTGTGGTCCTTGTGGAAGCTGCTGGGCAGCAGGTCCGCGATCCAGTCCAGATAGCGGGCGTTGTTCATATGGCCGTTTCGGTCCAGATCTGTGAAGCAAACGCTGCGCCGAAGGGTCTTCTCCAGCAGCTTGGGGGTCAGGGATCGGGGGGTGGACAGCTCATTGCCCCGCAGGGTCCCGTCCACGATCACGCCGCTCTTGCCCGGAAGCACCATGGTCCGCTCCTTCAGATCCATCAGCACCCAAAGGCTGACAGAGCGAAACAGCTCGTTGCCATCCCCATCGAAGGCCACAGTGGACCGGGGGTAAGCGGTGCGGGTGGTGGGCATGGGCCAGGTCTCCACCTGGATATCCTCCCCCACTTTTGGCAGCCGGGTGACCTGGATCCGGTTCCGGACCACTGCCCAGAACATCCCCTTGGCAGCCAGAGCGTCATAGTCCATGCTCAGCTCCTCGCAATGCTCCCCAGCCACCTGCTGGGCGTACAGCAGCATCACAGAGCTTTTCAGCCGTCCATACCTATCCACATCGGTGGGATAGATGTGGAATTTTTTACGATAGATCAGTTCCATTCAACCTTTCGCCTCTTCGATCGTTAGTTCCACCATATACTGGCGGTCACGGCGGAAGATCACCACCTGGATGGTGTCTCCGACCTCGTAGTCATACAGCAACTGGGTCAACTGATCCGGGTCCGTGATCTTGATGCCATCCAGGCTGATCAGGATATCTCCCTCCACCAGACCCTTGGCATGGGCGTCGGAGCCTGCCATGATCTCAGTGATGAACAGCCCCTCCGGCAGTCCATAGTAATAGCGATGGACATCCGACACCTGCTCGCCGGTGATCCCCAGGAAGGGTCGGCCGGAGACATAGCCCTGGAGGATCAGCTGATCCACCACGGACTTGACAGTGGTGCTGGGGATCGCGAACCCCAGGCCCTCCACGCCGTTGACGTTCATATAGTCGCCGATCTTCATGGTGTTGATGCCGATCACCTGACCGTGACTGTTGATCAGAGGTCCGCCGGAGTTGCCGGCGTTCAGGGCGGCATTGGTCTGGATCAGGGTCATGGTCCGGCCGCCGGTGGTGATGTCCCGATTGATGGCGGAGATGATGCCGTCGGTCATGGTCCCCCGCAGCTCCACGCCCAGAGGATCACCGATGGCGCACACTGCGTCACCTACCTGGATGCTGTCAGAGTCGCCGAACACGGCAGCGGTCAGATCCGTGGCGTCCACATGGATCACTGCCAGATCCGATGCGGCGTCCGCCCCCACCAAAGTGGCGATCAGCTGCCGCTGGTCGTCCAGCTGCACCAGGATCTGCAGAGCGTCCTCCACCACATGACAGTTGGTAACGATATATCCATCCTGGGAGATCACCACCCCAGTGCCGCTGGAATCGGAGCCATCATTCTGACAGGTGATCGATACCACGCTGTCGATGCACTGGCTGTAGATCTGCTGCAGGGACAAGGAAGCGCCCTGGGTGAAGTTCTCCGCGTCAGCGGGGGGTTCCTGGAGTTGGATACAGGCTTCCTTCTCCTGGGAGATGGTCACCTCGGGCAAAGAGGGCGTATCGGCCCGATCCGTGGGCTGGATGGACAGGGACATATCCCCATCCTGTTGGCCATTCAGCTGGGCGAACAGCTTCACGTTCACCGCGCTCAAGATCACCACGATGCCCATCAGCAGCACCACCAGGATCAAAAGCAGTGCCACCAACGCGCTTCGCCGCTTGGGCACCTCCACCGATCCGGTGCGATAGCTCCCCCGGTCCCAGGGATCGGCGTAGTCGGGGATCAGATCATTATCATTCATAGGGTCACCTCATGTGAGAAAATGCTGGATCATACCACCAGGGGCATGGTGAAGGAGAATTCCGTCCTTCCATCCCGGCTGGTGACGGAGATGTTCTCTGCGTGGCTGCAAACGATGGTCTTGACGATGTATAGGCCCAGGCCCCAGCCCTCCCGATTTTGGGAGCGGCTCTTGTCGATCTTGTGGAACCGGTCGAACACCAGAGGCAGCTCCTCCGGCGGGATGGTCTGACCATCGTTGAAGATGGATACGATCGCTTTGCTGTCCCCCTCCTTGATGGTCAGGCCCAGCGTGCCACCGGAGGGGCAGAATTTCACGGCGTTGTCCAGGAGATTGTAGATCACCTGGGTCACAGCGTCCTGATCGGCGAAGGTGAACACCGGATGCTCCGGCATCTGGACCTCCACCTCCACCCCCTTCTCCAGGATCTTCCGCTCGAAGGTGATCAGCACCTGCCCGGCGGTCTCTTCCAGATCGAAGCGGCTCTTCTTCTCTTCGGGGATGCCGCCCCGGTCCTGGAGCTGGGAGATGTCCAGCATACTGCGGACCAGACGGCTGAGCCGCTTGGTCTCGTCGGAGACGATCTGCATATAGTGGCGGCTTCGTTCCGGAGGGATCGTGCCGTCCAGGATGCCGTCGATGTAGCCACCGATGGTAGTCATGGGGGTCTTCAGCTCATGGGAAACGTTGGCCACGAATTCCTGACGCTGATATTCGCTCTTTTGTAAAGAGGAGGCCATATTATTGAAGGCCAGGGCCAGCTCTTCGATCTCCGAGGGGTAGTCGCTGCGGATGTCCACCCGGGCATCCAGATCCCCGTGACCGAAGGAACGGGCGGTCTTGGCCATTTGACGCAGGGGATAGATCTGACGGCTGACGAACAGACCGATCATCAGCACCGAGATACCGGTCACCAGCACCGTCAGGAAGGCGAAGATATCGGTCATCTTCTGCAGCACCGCCTGGGTGGAGGCCAGGGGACGGGATACGATCACGATGCCCACGGTCTCGCCCTTATCGGTGACGATCCGGGTGGCGCAAACATACCGGGCATCGTCATACAGTCCGCTGATCACCCCGGTGCTTTGGCTGAGCCCGTCGGACAGCACGGTCTGCAGGTAATCCTGACTGACCACCATCCCTCTGTGGGAGCAGCGCAGGGGATCCTCCGAGCAAAGCACGATGGCCCCTTCCAGATCGCAGATCACCGAATCCGACTCCGACACCTCGCCGGCCACATCCAGATTGATCAGGAAGTCCATTTTAGGATCCGACAGGGAGCCATCGGCGTAGTAGGCAGCGGCCAGATCCGAGATGACGTTGGCATCGTTCTCCAGCCGGTCGAAGGCCATATCGTCCAAATGCTCCTCCAGCATGGCCCGCAGGAAGAACCCCACGGACAGCAGCGCCAGCAGCAGGACCACCGTTGCCGTGAAGAAGGTACGGCTGAACGTGGTCCTCATGGTCAGATCACCTCGAACTTATAGCCCACGCCCCATACGGTCTTCAGGCTCCAGCTCTCGGACACGCCCTCCAGCTTCTCACGAAGCCGCTTCACATGGACGTCCACGGTGCGGCTGTCGCCGAAGTAGTCGAAGCCCCACACCTCGTCCAGCAGCTGGTTGCGGGTGTAGACCCGGTTGGGAGAGGAGGCGAGATAGAATAGCAGCTCCATCTCCTTGGGCGGGGTGTCCACCTTCTTCCCGTCCACGGTCAGCTCGAAGGCGTCCATATCGATCACCAGCTTGTCGAAGCTGATGCGGCGAGCCTTCTTCTCGGCGGTGGCCCCACTGGAGCGGCGCAGCACGGCCTCGATCCGGGCCAGAACCTCCTTCATCTCGAAGGGCTTTGTGATATAGTCGTCGGCACCGCTTTTCAGGCCGGCGACCTTGTCGTCGGTCTCGCCCTTGGCGGTGAGCATGATCACAGGGACATTGCTCTCAGCCCGGATGGTGCGGCAGACGCTCCAGCCGTCCATGACGGGCATCATCACATCCAGCAGCACCAGGTCGGGCTTGATGGACCGGAACTTGGTCAGCCCCTGGCCACCGTCGGAAGCGATGGTGACCGCATAGCCCTCTTTTTCAAGATACAGCTGCAAAAGCTCCGCGATATTGCGGTCGTCCTCAACGATCAAAACAGAGATAGCCATAAGATATACCTCCTGGAATGACACAGTTTCCTTTTTACTACATTATAGCCGAAAAAAGCCCTTCTGGGTGAACATTTTGTAAAGAGTTGCACCATGATTTGTGAACAGGCGAATTTCCCCTTGAAATTCCCAGTGAACGAGGCTATGATATACGCTGTGGGGAGAAGCAAGACCCTTCCCCCAGGTGCCACGTAGGGAAAGGGCATGCCCTTTCCGCCGCAAATCGTATACGATTTGCGGAAAATGGTACGTTTCTTGTGTGCTTGCTGTAGCAAGCACACCGGAAAGGGCATGCCCTTTCCCTACATAGCGTTTGCTGAAAGGAGTTACATAAATGATAATAGAAATACTGAAAGCGATCCTGTTCGGTATCGTGGAGGGCATCACCGAGTGGCTGCCGATCTCCTCTACCGGGCATTTGATCTTGCTGGATGAATTCGTCCGGCTGGACGTGACGGCAGGATTCTATGAGATGTTCCAGGTAGTGATCCAGTTGGGTGCCATCGGCGCGGTGCTGGTGCTGTTCTTCCACAAATTGAACCCCTTCTCCTCCAAGAAGGGTGAGATCCAGAAGAAGCAGACCTGGGAGCTTTGGGCCAAAGTGGTGGTGGCAGTGATCCCCTCCGCTGTGCTGGGGCTGCTGCTGGACGACTGGATGGACGCCCACCTGTATAATTACCTGGTGGTGGCGATCGCCCTGATCGTCTATGGCGTGGCCTTCATCATCGTGGAGCGCCAGAACCGTGGGCTGGCTCCCCGGATCTCGGATGTCCACGAGATCGACTACCGCACGGCCTTGCTGATCGGCGCGTTCCAGTGCCTGAGCCTGATCCCCGGCACCTCCCGCTCCGGCTCCACGATCCTGGGCGGCATCCTGCTGGGGGTGTCCCGTCCTGCGGCGGCGGAGTTCAGCTTCTTCCTGGCGATCCCCACCATGCTGGGCGCCAGCGCCTTGAAGCTGGTGAAATATCTCCTGGAGGGCATGATCCCCACCGGCACCGAGATCGCTGTTTTGATCACTGGCTGCGTGGTGTCCTTCATCGTCAGCCTCCTGGTGATCCGTGCCCTGATGGAGTACGTCCGCAAGCGCTCCTTCTCCGCCTTCGGTGTCTACCGCATCGTGCTGGGCGCGCTGGTGATCGGGTACTTTTTGATGAAGATATGAAATATCCTCTGTCATCGCAGGCTGTTCCCCTTGGAACAGCCTGCGATGACTTTTTTATCGTAGGGCGAGGGCATGCCCTCGCCGTCGCGGCCCTATGGGCCGCGAAAACGTGCGTTATCGCCCTGACGGGCGATGTGGTTTCGTTTACGCGAAACCACCGGTGGGGGCATGCCCCCACCCTACATGGTGATATGTTATTTCGTCAGGTATAAAGACATCATACATCTCATATCTTATATCTTATATCTAAGGATATCTCATATCTGCGCTTGCGGTTTGTTCATCAATTATTCACCTGCGCCCCCCTTGACAAAATTAGCACTCTCTGATATAGTGTGCTTAGCACTCAAAGGTATCGAGTGCTAAAGACAGGAGGAAGACACATGGAGCTGTCCGAACGGAAAAAGAAGGTGCTGCGCTCTGTCGTGGACCTGTATATCCGCACCGCCGAGCCTGTGGGCTCCAAGGCTGTTTGCGAGCTGCCGGACATGAAGTTCTCCTCCGCTACGATCCGAAACGAGATGGCGGCCCTGACGGAGCTGGGCTATCTGGAGCAGCCCCACACCAGCGCCGGGCGGATCCCCTCCGCTGCGGGCTATCGGCTGTATGTGGATGAGCTGATGGCGGACCACCGCCTGAGTCTGGAGGAGACCAAGTCCATCAATTCAGCCATCGAGGATAAGATGCAGCGTCTGGACCGGATGATGGAGAAGGTAGCGAAGCTGGTGTCCCAGGCCACAGACCTGCCCGCCATCAGCGTCACCTCCCGGCAGTCAGGCACCACAGTGAAGCGCTACGATCTGATCCAGACCGGCCCCACCGGGGTGATCCTGGTGATGATGCTCTCCACCGATGAGGTGGTCAACAAGCTGATGCGTCTGCCTGTGGATGCCACCGACACGGACCTGAAGCTGCTGAGCGCGGTGCTGAACGCCGCCATGACCGGCATCGGAGCCGAGGGGTTCACATCGGAGCTTCTGGAGAAGGTGATGTCCTCCGCCGGAGCGGCAGCCATGCTGGTGCCGGTGATCGTGGACTTCGCCACCGAGACTCTCCGCCGCCAGGGCCATACCGATATGGCGATCGCCGGACAGGCAAGGCTTTTAGGCCTGCCGGAGTATCGGGACGTGGATAAGGCACAAAAGGTGCTGACCTCCTTCGATTCCGATGCTCTGTCCAATTTGCCTGCCGTGATGCAGAACGAGAATGGCACCAAGGTGCTGGTGGGCCCGGAGAACGTGGCCCAGGAGCTGAAGGACACTTCCGTCGTCATGACGAAGTTCGACATCGGCGATGGCCTGCAGGGCATGATCGGCGTGGTAGGCCCCACCCGGATGGACTACGCCAAGGTCACGGCGAGACTCAGCTACTTCGCCGAAAGCCTTTCAAAGATCTTCAACAAACCCGAGCAGCCCCAGCTGCCCGACGGTGATCCCGTAGGGGAGGGTCTTGACCCTCCCTCGATCCAGGAAAACTGAGCAGAAATGATATATGATATCGCCCATTCCGCATCCAGCTGACCGGTCCAGGCGACCAACGCTGGAGGGAGGGTCAAGACCCTCCCCTACGAGCAGTGCGATCAAACAGGAGGAATGAACGTGGCAAAAAAGGATAAAGAAAAGAAAGAGACTCCCGTTGAGGAAACTGTGGAAACTCCTGAGGTGACGGTGGAAGAAGCCGCTCCCGAAGCAGTCGAGACCAACTGGGAGGAGAAATACAACGCCGAGCGGGATGCCCACCTGAGAGTGGCCGCCGAGTTCGACAACTTCCGCAAGCGCACCATCAAGGAAAAGGAAGCCAGCTACGGCAACGGCAAGGCCGACGCGGTGGCGAAGATGCTCCCCATCTATGATAACCTGGAGCGGGCCTTGAACCAATCCACGGAGGACGAAGCCTATAAGAAGGGCGTGGAGATGACCATGAACGAGCTGGTGAAGATTTTCACCGGCCTGGGAGTGGAGATCTTCGGCAACGTGGGCGACGCCTTCGACCCCAATTTCCACAACGCCGTCATGCACGTAGAAAACGAAGAGCTGGGCGAGAACGTGATCGCCACGGTCTTCCAGAAGGGCTTCAAGATCGGCGAAAAGGTCGTCCGCTTCGCCATGGTGCAGGTGGCCAATTGACCCTTATGTAGGGCGAGGGCATGCCCTCGCCGGTGCGCCGGCATCGCAGGCGCACACAGAAAGCAACGTCTTCCCGATGATCGCAAGCGATCATCGGCGGCGAGGGACAGCCGACCGCCCTACAAAGGCGTATCATTATCAGTAAACACTTAACTTTTCATATAGGAGGAACTAAATTATGAGCAAGATCATCGGTATCGACTTGGGTACTACCAATTCCTGTGTCGCCGTCATGGAGGGCGGCGAGGCTGTCGTCATCGCCAACTCTGAGGGCTGCCGTACCACCCCTTCCGTGGTGGCCTTCTCCAAGACCGGCGAGCGTATGGTGGGCCAGGTGGCCAAGCGTCAGGCTGTCACCAATGCTGACCGCACCATCGCTTCCATCAAGCGCCACATGGGCGACAACTACAAGGTCACCATCGACGGCAAGGGCTACACCCCCCAGGAGATCTCCGCCATGGTGCTGCAGAAGCTGAAGGCGGATGCCGAGGCTTATCTGGGCACCACCGTCACCGAGGCGGTCATCACCGTCCCCGCTTACTTCTCCGACGCCCAGCGTCAGGCCACCAAGGATGCCGGTAAGATCGCCGGCCTGGAGGTCAAGCGTATCATCAACGAGCCCACCGCCGCAGCTCTGGCCTACGGCCTGGACAAGGAGACCGAGCAGAAGATCATGGTCTACGATCT
>JAFTKE010000220.1 GCA_017456045.1 Oscillospiraceae bacterium | reverse complement strand
GCGAAGACACTTTCCTGCTCTTTTACCGCAACTATCAAGTTGCAGTTGTAGATGCTGTTGAGAAGGTTTTGATCAATCGCTACATTCGCAAAGTGTAACCCATGTCTCTTCCCTATGTGTTACCCATGTTTCTCTTGACACAATGCTCGCCCCTACGATGGCGCATTAAGCAACACGCCCTTTTTACTTCTTCACTATTCATTCTTCACTGGACCTGGTGCGGTTAAGGAGATGATCACATGCCGAAATACCAAAAAGAGTACCCCAAAAATGCGTGGCGTTACTTCCATCCTTCTTATGATGAAGCCTTCAAGAAAAAGCATCCGGTAAAGTATGGCATTTTGGCCGTTTGCGGGATCGTTGCGTTGTTGCTCCCTCTTACGATCGTGACTCTCGTAGCAGAAGTATGGTATCCGGCACCGGACAGTGGCTTTAAGATCTTGACCATAGTCGGCGGTTTTATCATTGGGATCGGGCTGTTCAATATCGTTGCGGCTTGGATCGGGCAGTATTTGGGACATTGGGTGACGGTGGGGTGTCTCCTTTTGGGTGGTGCGATACTTGCGGTCAGCTTGGTCATCCTCTATGTCCCTGATATCTATGCATCCTTCGATGAAGCGATGGTCTCGTACTACTTTGGGGCGATGCTGTTCAACGTGCTTATCCCGATCTTTTATCTACCGTTCCGTTTTGCGGTGGGGTCGTGGCTGAAAAGAAAGGGCATGAGCAAGAAACGGATCAAAGGGCTTAAGAAGGGCGCGGCGGCGTTTTGGTGGTATGAGCAGATCCATAAAGAGGTGGATCTGGGCCTGATCTACTATGCCAATAAACTCGTCACGATCATCTATCCCATCGAACTGGGGCTGGGGTTGATTTTTGGGTGGGTCAGGTTCCTGACACCCGTGATCAGCGGCCTGTATGTGATCATCTCGATCGTGATCGCAGGGATGTGGCTGTTTTCTCTGGCCCAGGAAAAGATCGATACATATGGTACGCCTGTTGTGATCTTTCGTTGGACCAAAAAACATGGGGTGGCCTCATCACTTTTCGATCTTGTACAAGCAGCGTTCCTCTTGATGGCGGGATATGCGCATATCCTTATCATGCTCGATGCTTTGAATATCCCTCGTTAGCAGATCGGTAGAGCGGGATCCTACCGTGGGTAGAGCGTATTCTGCGAAAGTAGATGGACTTTGCGTTGGAAAGATGGTATGCTGGGAGCAGATATTTTGAAAGGTGGATCACTGGATCATGAGGACTATGAAGATCGTGGCGGATTCTTCCGCTAATCTGTTGGAGCTTCCTGGTGTGGCGTTCGCTTCCGCTCCTATGAAGGTCATCACCGCACAGCGGGAGTTCGTGGATGACGAGGCGCTGGATGTGGAAGGGATGGTGGACTGGTTCGCTACATACAAGGGCCGTTCCAAATCCTCCTGCCCCAATCCCGCAGATTGGCTGGAGGCTTTTGGGGATGGGGACGATATCTTCTGCGTCACGATCACCAGTGGGCTGTCCGGAAGCTATAACACCGCCTGCGCCGCCAAGCAGATGTACGAGGCGGAGCATGAGGGACGGCGGGTATTCGTGATCGATTCGCTGTCTGCTGGGCCGGAGCTGGAGCTGATCGTGGAGGAGTTGATGGACCTGATCGCCCAGGGGCTGGACTACGAGCAGATCTGCCAGAAGATCCAGGGCTATACCCAGAAGACCGGGCTGCTGTTCATGCTGGAATCTTTGAAGAATTTCGCTGCCAATGGCCGCGTATCCCCGGCGGTGGCGAAGATCGCGGGGATCTTGGGGATCCGGATCGTGGGCAAGGCCAGCGATGCCGGGGAACTGGAGCCTATGAACAAGTGCCGGGGCGAGGCCAAGTCCTTGGACACGATCATGTCCCACCTCAAGTCCTTCGGGCTGAAGGAGGGCAAGGTGCGGATAAGCCACTGCAGGAACGAGGGGGCTGCCCAGCGTTTGCGGGAGAAGATCCGGGAGCTGCTGCCCAAGGTGGACGTGAAGATCGGCAAATGCAGAGGCCTGTGCAGCTTCTACGCCGAGAATGGCGGCCTGCTGGTGGGCTTCGAGAAGATGTGATATGTGGAAAAGGACCTGCTGTGGCAGGTCCTTTTTGCATGGGGTGGGATGGCAGATCATCGTTCAGCACACTAAGCGGCGCGGGCGCATCCTGTCCCTCGTGGCGCTGGTGGGTGTTGGGTCATTTGCTGTGTTGGATGATGGCTTTGGCGGATCCGTAGGATCAACGGGCCTCATCCGACCTCGCTTCGCTCGGCCACCTTCCCCAGAGGGCTGCGCCCGCAGGCGTGTTTCGGAGCGCAACCGGCGAAGCCGGCTCTTAGCGCGGAGATGAAGGCTTTTGCGCCCCTGCGGGGCGCTTGGTGGAGATAGGCCTCCCATCATATCTTCTGCGAAACGATGACTACAACGATGATCTACGAGCTATCGCTCTTTTCATTCGATCAGCATTCCAAGCAGCCGGGTGTCGGTGAGGGCGGGGTGGGTGTAGGCGGCATCCAGGAGGGCATCTACGTTTTCAGCGCTGGTCTCGATCTCCTTGGACCAGAGTTGGGCGTTGTGGATCGGGTCGCCGGGGAGGTGGCGCAGGAGGATGACGGCGGACAGCAGCAGCTTCACCCGGCACACCAGGTCCCAGTCCGACACTGCCTGGAGCCAGTAACGACTGATCCCGTAGCGCAGGAAGGCCCGGTGATGCTCCTGCCAGGGGGCGGGGGCATCGGGGGATGACAGCAGATCGCGCCAGCGATCCGTCAGCAGTTCCAGGGATAGGTACAGCTGACGCAGGGCGTCGGTGGGGCTGGGCTGGGCGTGCTTTCGGGCGAAAGATAGCTCCGACTCCGGGTCGAAGGGGATCTTTTCGCCGCCGTCGATCCGGTCCTGGACCCGGTAGGCGTAAAGCAGCAGCAGGGGCAGAGCATGGGGGAGGGGCTGATCGTGCAGGATCTGCAGTGCTTCTTCCCGGCTTTCCAGTAAGATCGCCATGAGGTCTTTGTCATAGTCCGGGTCCTCGCCGCCGGGGATCTCCGTGGTGACGGTGTCCCAGGGCTGGGTCAGGATCAGGCGGGCGGCCTCCGGGCAGCTCAGCTCCAGGCCAAGCTCCAGGAAGTCCCCGTAGTCATGGCGCAGCCGGGGGAACTGATGGCAGACCTGGCACAGGGCCTCCTCGCCCAGCTCATGCTGGATCTGACAAAGACCGTCGGCACGCCACATGGGACAGCGGCGGTCGGTGATCTTCAGATACCAGCCGTCGCCGTCGTTTTTCAGTTTCTCCCGCAACCGGTCTCCCAGGGGGCCGGGGAGGGCTTGATAGCGGGCGGCGGAATCATCGTCTACGTCCACGTCCCATTCCTGGCAGCAGCTGTCGGGGCAGTGGCCGGCCAGGCAGCGG
>JAFTKE010000219.1 GCA_017456045.1 Oscillospiraceae bacterium | reverse complement strand
TGTGTGGATGATGAAAAACCAGGGAGCCGGGGGCTCCCTGGTGGTGTTATTTGAGACGGGGCCTGCCCCGCAGGCCCATGAGCAGGTGGCGGAAGGGGCGCAGGGGGAGCCAGATGTGGGCGTAGAGCCACCAGCGGAAAGACTTTGGATCGTAGGTCTTGCCCTTGTGACGGGCGGAGGTGACACGGGCGCGGACCATGGCCTCGCTTGGCAGGATCTCGATCTCCTGCTGGGCATCGCCCACGATCCACAAGGTGCCGTCAGGGCGGATCTTCATGATCCGGTGGAGGATGTATCGTCCCCCCGCGCGCTGGTAGAGGATGATGTCCCCTCGCTTCAAGGGGCTGTCTACCAGGTCCAGGCACACCATATCGCCATGGTGGAGGAAGGGGACCATACTGCCTCCTGCCACCGGGATCGCCACGTGGCGCTTGCCCTGGTAAAGCAGCTCACAGATGGTATCCAGGAATTCCTGGGTGTCCAGTATCTTTGACATGGGAGCGCCTCCCTCAGTCGATGATGTCATAGTGACGCAGCAGCTCGATCCGCTTGGAGCCGGTACGGATCACCTCCGACGCGCCGGAATCCGGGTCGGTGATGCTCTCCTTGGCGTAGCCGAAGATCCGGCAGGTCCAGGCCACCGGCAGCAGGTAGGGCTTGCGCCTCAGGTAGGGGAACCGTCCCTCGATGCTTTTGGCGGAGGGGAAGACGGTGCGAAGGATGCTGCGCTTGGCTTTCTTGCCTTTCTTATCGTCGGAGACGGCGTTGAGGGTCATGTTGCTGCTGTGGACTCGGCTGCGGTCCGAGGAGCCGTAGATGCCGCCGTCCAGCAGGTCTTCCAGAAGAGGTGTCTCGTCTGCCTGCTCTTCGTTCCAGAAGTGGGGATAATGAGCCTTCTCCGGGTCGAAGTCCAGATATTTCTCCCCGATCCGGAACAGCGCTGTGGCGAACCGGTCGCAGCGGATCGAGCGGCACTTATCGTGGACGTAGCGCCAGTCGATATCCTGGCCCCAACGCATAGCGAAGAGGACCATGTCGCAGACCTGGCGGATGCCGAAGCCACTGTGGAGGAAATGCTTGAAGGCGTGGACGATCAGGTACAGCATATGATCCGTGGGACACGTGGTCCAGATCTGCTGGCCCTGGATCGGGATCTCCACGGCTCGGGTGAAGCAATCTTCGAAGAAGCGGTTGCAGTCGTTGAACACGTCGGAATCCTGGGAGAACAGGGTCTTGTGCAGCTCGATGTATAGGGCGCTGTCTTCCTTGCGGTAGGGGACCTCGTAGCTGTCCAGCCGGGAGCTGCAGGGCTCCATGGAGAAGCCGATCATGGCCTTGTGGCAGTCCAGGAACTGCTCCTCGCCGCACAGCACGTCCTCATCGCCGGAGAAGCGGCAGTCGGGCTTAGGGTAGAGGCTGCGGCAGATCAGCCCCTTGACCACCAGGGGCTTGACGCCGTGGTCACGCAGGTGCTGATACAGCTCCAGGAACTCCTCCGTCTTCATAGTCTGGGCCATGACGGCCTGGACGGTGGCACGGCGGCAGGCGGCGATCAGCTGGGGGTCGGTCTGGGAGATGGCGGGGCAGCTGTGGACGGCCTCGAAGATCAAAGGCAGGACATGATGCTCCTTGGCCAGGTCCAGCACCTGGGCCAGCTGGTCCGGAGCCACGTGGTCCCAGGCCACGGCTTCGTCCCGCAGAGCGCAGCGGATCGCGTCCAGGAACAGTGCGCGGGTATGCTCCATGTCCTCACCTCCTTAAATGGTCGTTTGAACGTATATTATAGCACGGATATTGGGGGATCTGCAACCTTTTTTAGTGGGATGGATGAAAAAATGGGGGGAAGGGAGATGTTAAGCTGTTTTGTGCATACTGTCCTTGAGGGGACAGCCCCCAAGGGCGTGTACGAACTGACCGACAAACAGGGAATTAACAGAAAATTTACCCAGCATCGGGGGTATTTTCGTTGCTTGCGGCGCTTAAATGTGGTATGATACCCTATGTCAACATATCCATACAAGGAGGAACGTTTGGATGGAGCCGAGACAGAACGACCCTTCCAATGGGCGGGGCGATAATAGACCCGATGATAAAAAGCCAAAGAACAACAAGATCCTGGCGCTGCTGATCGCGGTGGTGGTGGTACTGGCCATCTCCAGTATCTACAATGCCGTGGTCAATAGCCAGTACACGGAGAAGGATTACAACGATTTCCTCTCTGCCATGGAGGCAGGGGATCTGGCTGAGGTGGAGCTGCAGTATGACCGGATCTTGTATCTGACCAAGGAGGAAGCCAAGAAGGAGGAGGACCAGCAGCAATGGTGCTTCACCGGTCTGCCCTCCGGCGGCGATACCATGGCGCTGGCCAAGCAGCTGCATGAGCAGGGCGTGACGGTGAACAAGCTGATCGTGGAGGATAACTCCGGGATCATGATGATCCTCTCCTATGCTCTGATGATCGGCGGCCTGTTCCTGGTGATGAACGTGATCACCAAAAGGATGGGCGACGGCGGTATGGGCGGCTTCGGCAAGAACAATGCCAAGGTCTATATGGAAAAGAAGACCGGCGTCACCTTCAAGGACGTGGCCGGTCAGGACGAGGCCAAGGAATCCCTGCAGGAGATCATCGATTTCCTCCACGATCCCCAGAAATACACCGACATCGGTGCCAAGCTGCCCAAGGGCGCACTGCTGGTGGGTTCTCCCGGTACCGGCAAGACATTGCTTGCCAAGGCGGTGGCGGGAGAGGCCAACGTCCCCTTCTTCTCGATCTCCGGCTCGGATTTCGAGGAGGTGTTCGTAGGCGTGGGCGCCAGCCGTGTCCGGGACCTGTTCCAGCAGGCGGCAAAAGTGGCTCCGTGTATCATCTTTATTGACGAAATTGACGCTGTTGGCCGCAGCCGTGACAATCGGTTCGGCAGCAACTCTGAGCAGGAACAGACACTGAAC
>JAFTKE010000015.1 GCA_017456045.1 Oscillospiraceae bacterium | reverse complement strand
GTCAGAAATGCCCGTTCCGGTCATTTCTGACAGCTTCCCCCCGGGGGCTGCGCCCGCAGGCGCGTTTCGGAGCGCAACCGGCGAAGCCGGCTCTTGGCGCGGAGATGAAGCCAAGGGCGCTGCCGCGCCAGTGGGTTTTTTGACACCCTGCAAAAGTGTGCTTCGCACACTTTTGAATACCCCTCAGTCAGCTTCGCTGACAGCTCCCCTACGAGGGGAGTCTTGAGGGCGTGCTTAACTTAATGACATTACCCCTTTGTGGCTATTGGCGGCAGATGGCCGCCGTATCATATGCTGCGCAGTGCTTGGATCCCTCTTTGAGGGAGCTGGCAAAGATCTTTGATCTAAAGAGGCTGGCTCCTGTTTGGGAGCCAGCCTTTCGTTGCTATGGGAGAGTGATGTGGAACTTTAGACCGGTGGGGGTGGTTTGGGCGGTGCAGGTGCCGCCGTGGAGGCTGACGATGGTCTTCACGATGGTCAGCCCCAGGCCGGTGCCTGCGGTGGCGCGGGCATTGTCACCACGGTAGAAGCTGTCCCACAGCTTGCTTAGCTCCTCCTGGGTCAGGGGCGGGCAGCGGTTCTCGATGTCCAAATAGGTGGCGCCCTTGTGGCGGTAGATGCCCAGAACGATCGATGTGCCCTCCGGGGAATGTTTGATCGCGTTGGAGAGCAGCTCTGTGATCACCTGGCAGATCCGGGCTTCATCTGCGTAGATCTGGAAGTCCTCTGCAGGGCTGTACTGGAGCTGCAGGGACTTTTCTTGCAGCAGCACCTCCAGCTTTTCCTGGATCGACTGGGTCAGCCTCAGCAGGGAGAAGGAGCTTAGCTCCAGCTTCACCTTTCCGGACTCCAGGCGGCTCAGGTCCAGCATTTGCAGCACCATGGAGTCCATTTGCTCCACTTCCTCCTGGATCACTCGGGTGTATTGCTCCCGCTTGTCGGCGGCGATGTCCTCACACAGGCCCTCGGCGTAGCTGTGGATCACCGTCAGGGGCGTTTTCAGCTGATGGGTGATGCCGCTGATCAGCCGCCTGCGGTGCTTTTCCGCGTCCTTGGCGTAGTCCAGCTTGGTGGTCAGTTGGTTTTTTTCGGCCTCCAGCTGGCGAAGACGCTGCTGGAGCTGGACGTACAGCTGTTCCAGGTCGTGGGGCTCCTTCCAGTGGGGGTGGGCGGTCTCTTCCAGAGGGGCCAGGCCGTCCTGGGCGCAGCGCAGGAGCTGGGTCAGGGGCCGGTGCAGCTGCTGGTGGAGGTCCCACCAGAGCAGAAGCACGATCATCACCACTGGGATCAGCGTGACCGCATAAAATTGCAGCAGCCGCAGCATGGCGGTGCGGACCGGCCAGGTGTGCAGCGCCACGGCGTAGCGGCATGGCCGTCCCTGGGCGTCGGTATAGGTGCGGACTCTCACGGTGACGGAGTCCAGCAGACTGTCGCTGGTGTAGTCTTCGTTTTGCTGCAGTTGGTAGCGCAGCAGGTCTTCCAGAGTGTCGTATCGGGTGCCCTGGGCCGTCACCGGCTCTGTATGGGTGGTCAGTGCTGTGACGCTCCCGGGGTAGATCCGGATCAGTTCCCGGTCGGTGGTCTCGGTGTTGTCGAAATCCGCTTCCCATTCCAGACGGCCCAGCCGATCCAGCTGACCATAGGTGTAGTTTTCCGGATTATGGACCTGTTTGATCGGCACCAGCGTATGGATGGCCAGGACCACGAAGCGGTCGTCGGTGAAATAGCCGGTATAGCGGCGTTGTTGGTCGATATAATGGACATCCTGGAGCCGATGGGCGTAGATGCTGGGCGCGGAGCCTTCCAGTCCGCTTTCCGTCAGGTCGATATAGGTCGTGCCGGTGAGATCGTCGCTGCCGCTGAACCAGGTGAACTCGTCCTGGTATTGGACCGTGGCGTAGGGACCGCCGGTGAACAGCTCGTTGCCATCGGCATCCAGGAAGATCATGGCGGTATCGTACTGCTCACACAGGCCGTGCAGGACCCTGTCCCGCTGCTCCATGTTGGCGAAGGGGTCCTCGACCAGGGGGAGCGAGGTGTTGGTATCGCCGAATACATCCAAAGATGTGATCGTTTCCAGCATCCGTAGATGCTGACTGGCGGTATCGTCTCGGAAAGAATAGTGGGTGGAGTACTTGACCAGGTGGGCTTCGTTTTGCGCGGTGATGTCCAGGGCTACCATGATCGTCAGATAGCTCATGGCGGCCAGCCACAGACTCAGGGCCAAGGCCCAGATCCGCAGCATCAGGGCGCGGGTGGTGGGGGTACGGTGCTTTTTCATAGGGATCACCTCCTATGATAGAGATAACATATCTGTGTGTACTCTCTGTGACGACGACGCCGCAGATCGCGTGCGATCTGCGGCGGGAGGGTCATTTTTTGCCCAGGTCCTGGGTCTTGTGGTAGGCATCCACCACGCAGTCCATCACGGCACCGCGGAAGCCCTGTTCTTCCAGGGTGCGGACACCGGCGATGGTGCTGCCGCCGGGGGAGCAGACCGCGTCCTTCAGGGCGCCGGGGTGCTGGCCGGACTTGAGGACCATCTCTGCGGCACCGGACAGGGTCATGGCGGCATACAGCTGTGCCTTGGCCCTTGGCAGGCCGCAGGCCACGGCGCCGTCGGCCATGGCTTCGATCATCATGTACACATAGGCGGGGCCACAGCCTGCCACGGCGGTGGCGGCCTCCATCAGCTTCTCATCCAGTCGGTCGAAGTGGCCGGCCATGCACATATCCGTCAGGAAGTCCTCCACCGTGTCCTCGTCCACCAGGTCGTTGCAGCAGTAGGTGATCATGCCCTTGCCTACGGCGGCGGGGGTGTTGGGCATGATCCGGATCACGGGAAGCTCCGTACCGGCGTAGGCTTCGATACTCTCGATGGACACGCCCGCTGCCATGGAGATCAGAAGGGGCTTGTGGGTCTTCAGGATCGGGCGCAGGGAAGCAAGGACGCTTTCCAGGATATTGGGCTTGACCGCCAGGAACACCCGGTCACAGCTGGCGGCCTCCTGGTTGGTGCCATACTCGCAGTCCATCTGGGCGGCCAGCTCCTGGGCGTAGGTGGACGGATCGGAGATGATCACGTCCTTGGTGGTCTTGGTCAAGGCCCGGGCCAGGGCACCGCCCATGTTGCCGCAGCCGATGAATCCGTATTTCATATGTAGCTCCTCCATTGCGTTTTCTGGCTTCTATTATACATCCCCAGCTCCATAAAATAAAGGGGTAGGCAGGAATTTTTCCTGCTAGGGCGGACAAATATCGCTCCGGGGCGAATTTGTTTTGTAATTTCCACAAAAAAGGGTTGCATTTTTTGTGGAAATGGTATATAATCGGCCTACTGACATGAACGCCCAGAGCGGACGAATGAACGCATCCGGCCGACACGGGCGCATCCTAAGGAAAGATGAGGACATAGCGATGTTCAACGTACATTATCTCAACCCGATCTCCCCCAAGGGCACTGCCCTGTGGACCGAGGATTACCAGACTGCGGAGAGCCTGGAAAGCGCCGACGCGATCATGGTGCGCTCCGCTCAGATGCATGAGATGGCGCTGCCGGAGAAGCTGCTGGCGGTGGCCCGTGCCGGTGCCGGTGTCAACAACATCCCCCTGGATAAGTGCGCCGAGAAGGGCATCGTGGTGTTCAACACCCCCGGTGCCAACGCCAACGGTGTGGTGGAGCTGGCCATGTGCGGCATGCTGCTGGGCTGCCGTGACGTGATCGGCGGCATCCAGTGGGTCCAGTCCATCAAGGACGAGGGCGACGTGGCCAAGAAGGTGGAGAAGGGCAAGTCCAAGTTCGCCGGTCATGAGATCCGTGGCAAGAAGCTGGGCGTGATCGGCCTGGGCGCCATCGGCGGTCCTCTGGCCAACAATGCTGTGAAGCTGGGCATGGAGGTCTACGGCTGCGATCCCTTCATCTCCATCGATGCTGCCTGGCACCTGGACAGTGACATCATCCGGGTCAAGAACCGGGAGGACATCTTCTCCACCTGTGACATCATCTCTGTCCACACCCCCCTGCTGGACGACACCCGGAAGATGATCAACGCCGAGACCATCGCCATGATGAAGGACGGCGTGATCATCCTGAACTTCGCCCGTGACCTGCTGGTGGATGACGATGCCATGGAAGAGGCCCTGAAGTCCGGCAAGGTCAAGCGCTACATCACCGACTTCCCCAACGACCGCACCGCTAAGATGGAGGGCGTGGTGGCGATCCCCCACCTGGGCGCTTCCACCGAGGAGTCTGAGGACAACTGCGCCAAGATGGCCGTGAAGCAGATGATGGATTATCTGGAGAACGGCAATATCAAGAACTCTGTCAACTTCCCCAACTGCGATATGGGCGTTTGTACCAAGGCTGCCCGTATCACCATTTTGCACCGGAACATCCCCAACCTGCTGAGCCGGTTCACCTCCACGGTGGCGGCGGAGAACATCAACATCTCCGACATGGTCAACCGCAGTAAGGGCGAGTATGCCTACACCATGCTGGACATCGACGGTCAGGTGTCCAACGCGGCAGTGGAGCATCTGAAGCTGATCGACGGCGTTCTGCGGATCCGGGTCATTCGGTGAGATGCGCGAATAAGATACGCGATGTAAGATACGAGATATGAGATACGAGATACGAGATATCCTCTGAACGGGGGTATCTCGTATTTTTTTGATCAACGGGGGAATGATCGGACTCCCCCCGCCCCACTGCGCTTCGCTCGTGGGGCACCCCCCTCATAAATGAGGGGGGCAAGGGGGGCTGCATCTGCC
>JAFTKE010000218.1 GCA_017456045.1 Oscillospiraceae bacterium | reverse complement strand
GAAACCGATCCACAGCATCCCTTACAGTGTAGCATATGCCCTTGGAGAGGGGCACTAAAAACTACTACTCTATAATACAAGGAGCGAAGTGGATGGGGTACTTTGAAGACTTTCTCGGCGTGAACCTGTGGACCGCGCTGTTCACCCTCCTGAACACCCTTACGGTGATCTTCGTGGGCACCAAGTTCCTGTTCAAGCCGATCATGACCATGATCGCCCAGCGTCAGAAGGAGATCGACGATATGTACGCCGATGCCGATTCCGCCAAGGAAAGCGCCGAAGCCATGCGTACCGAGTACCAGGCCAAGCTGGATGCCGCCCAGGCCACCTCCGACCAGATCGTGAAGGAGGCCGTGGCCCGTGGTCAAGCCCGTGAAGAGGAGATCATCCGCCAGGCCAATGCCGACGCTTCCGCCATCATGGACAAGGCATCCGCCGACATCGCCATGGAGAAGAAGAAGGCGCTGAACGATGCCAAGGACGAGATCTCCGACATCGCCATGGCCATCGCCACCAAGGTGGTGGGCCGGGAACTGAAGTCTTCCGACCAGAGCGCTCTGGTGGACGAATTCATCGACGGATTGGGTGATGGCGTATGACGGAGGCCGGAAGCGTTTACGGTCAGGCGATCTACGACCTGGCCGCCAGCGAAGCACTGGGCAAGACCATCCTGGACCAGTTGCAGATCCTGGATCATTGCTTTTCCGTAGAGGAGCCCGGTTTCCTGAAGCTGCTCGGCACCCCCAGCCTTTCCAAGCAAGAGCGGTGCCAGATCCTGGACGACAGCCTGCGTGGCAAGGTCCACCCCTACGTGCTGAATTTCCTGAAGATCCTGACGGAAAAGGGCTATATCCGCCATTTTTCCCAATGCGTCGAAGCATACCGGGAGCGCTATTATCAGGATAACGACATCCTGCTGGTAAAAGCAGTCACTGCCGTCCCCCTGACCATGGATCAGCTGAAACGGCTGACCCGTAAGCTGATCGGCCTCACCGGAAAGACCATCGAGCTAAGGAACCATGTCGATC
The DNA here is from genome assembly GCA_017456045.1 of Oscillospiraceae bacterium. Classification (GTDB taxonomy): domain Bacteria; phylum Bacillota; class Clostridia; order Oscillospirales; family Oscillospiraceae; genus Faecousia. The sequence continues at coordinate 2,918 of JAFTKE010000218.1, read as the reverse complement.
CCACCGTGATCGGCGGCATCCGTCTGGACTACGATGGCAAACGGCTGGACGATACGGTCTCCCATCGCCTGGAAGCCGTCCGTACCATGCTGAAAAATACCGTACTCTGACCAGAAAGCAGGTACACTATGGAATTACGACCCGAAGAGATCACGAAGATCATTCGTGAGCAAATAAAGAACTACGAGAACAAGATGGAGTCCAGCCAGACCGGCGTGGTCATCCTGGTGGGCGACGGCATCGCCAAAGCCTCCGGCCTGGACGACTGCATGGCCGGCGAGCTGCTGGAATTCCCCAACGGCTCCTACGGCATGGCCCAGAACCTGGAGGAGGACACCGTGTCCATCGTCATCCTGGGCACCGACAACGGCATCAAAGAGGGCGACATCGTCAAGCGTACCGGCCGGGTGGTCTCCGTCCCCGTGGGAAGCGCCCTGATCGGCCGCGTGGTGGACGCTCTGGGCCAGCCCATCGACGGCAAGGGCCCCATCGTAGCCGAGGGCTACCGCCCCATCGAATCCCCCGCCCCCGGCATCATCCAGCGTAAGCACGTCTCCCGCCCCCTGCAGACCGGCATCAAGGCGATCGACTCCATGATCCCCATCGGCCGTGGCCAGCGTGAGCTGATCATCGGCGACCGCCAGACCGGCAAGACCACCATCGCCACCGACACGATCCTGAACCAGAAGGGCAAGGACGTGATCTGCATCTACGTGGCGATCGGTCAGAAGCGTTCCACCGTGGCGGGAATCGTGGAGAGCCTGACCCTGGGCGGTGCCATGGACTACACCATCGTGGTCTCCGCCACCGCTTCGGAGCTGGCCCCCATGCAGTACATCGCCCCCTATTCCGGCTGTACCATGGGCGAGCATTTCATGCACCAGGGCAAGGACGTGCTGGTGATCTATGATGACTTGAGCAAGCACGCAGTGGCCTACCGTGCCATCTCCCTGCTGATCCGCCGTCCCCCCGGACGGGAAGCCTACCCCGGCGACGTGTTCTACCTCCACTCCCGTCTTTTGGAGCGGGCAGCCCAGCTGTCCGATGCCCTGGGCGGCGGCAGCCTCACTGCCCTGCCGATCATCGAGACCCAGGCAGGTGACGTGTCCGCCTATATCCCCACCAACGTGATCTCCATCACCGATGGCCAGATCTTCCTGGAGACCGAGCTGTTCAATGCCGGCATCATGCCCGCCGTGAACCCCGGCATCTCCGTGTCCCGTGTGGGCGGCGATGCCCAGCTAAAGGCCATGAAGAAGGTCTCCGGCTCGTTGAAGCTCCTGTACTCCCAGTACCGGGAGCTGCAAAGCTTCGCCCAGTTCGGCTCCGACCTGGACGCGGACACCAAGCAGCGCCTTGCCCTGTGCGAGCGGATCGTTGCAGTGCTGAAGCAGCGTAACAACGCCCCCGTGGACGTGGCCCATCAGGTGTGCATCATCTTCGCCGTGGTAAACGGCTACCTCAATGATATCGACGTGGATGCCGTCCCTGGATTCGAGAAGCGCCTCTACGAGACCACGGATGTCCGCTGCCCCGACGTGCTGGATCAGATCCGCACCACCGGCAAGCTGGAGCAGGACGCCCAGGAGAAGATCGGATCGACCATCACCGAGCTGCTCAGCGAATTCGGCGTGAGCCGCTAAGGAAGGAGGCGCTGCGATGGCCGGTGTTTCCACCAAGGAGATCAAGACCAGGATCCGGAGCATGCAGTCCACCCGGCAGATCACCAAAGCCATGGAGATGGTGGCAGCCTCCAAGCTCCGCCAGGCTCAGGCCCAGATCCTGAACTCCCGTCCTTATTTCCACATCCTCCGCTCCGCGATCGACCAGATCGCCGCCTCCGATACCGACTTCTCCTCCCCCTACCTCTACCGGGCAGACAAAGGAAAAGTCCTCTATATCGTGATCGCCGGCGACCGTGGTCTGGCAGGAGGCTACAACAGTAATATCCTGAAGCTGGTCATGTCCGAGATCGCCGGAAAAGAAGCCACCGTCCTGCCCATCGGCAAGAAAGCAGTGGACTATTTCCGCACCCACGGCATCCCCATGCTGACAGAAGGCTATATGGAAGCCGCCGATGTCTCCATCGGTGACTGCTTCTCCATCGCCAAACTTATTAGTAAGGCCTACTGTGGCGACGAATACGACCGGATCTGCCTGGCCTATACCGGCTTCGTCTCGGTCCTGTCCCAGACCCCCGCCACCCTGCGCCTGCTGCCCCTGAACGATAGCCCTTCACCTCCTCTCCAGGGCAAGACCGTAGACATCATCTACGACCCCAGCCCCCAGGAGGTCTTCGACCGTATCATCCCCGAGTATTTGGGAGGCGTCCTCTACGGTGCCCTGTGCGAGAGCCGTGCCTCCGAGCAGGCCGCCCGCCGCACCGCCATGGACTCCGCCACCAAAAACGCCGACGACATGATCGCGGATCTCAGCCTGAAATACAACCAGGCCCGCCAGGCCGCGATCACTCAAGAGATCACCGAGATCGTCGCCGGTTCCTAGTGCCTTTGGCTCCCCTCACAGGGGAGCTGTCGGCGAAGCCGACTGAGGGGTCCTCCGCGCAGCGGCAGATCCTCCCTCTGGTATAATAGCGTAGGGCGGGGGGCATGCCCCCGCCGCCGCAGATCGCACGCGATCTGCGGGAAATATACGATGCACCCCATCGATAAGGAGTTGAATCCTATGTCCCAAAATAAAGGCTCCGTGATCCAGGTCATGGGTCCTGTCCTGGATATCCGCTTCCCAGACGACTGCCTCCCCCAGCTCCTGAACGCGGTCCACGTCCCCAATGGCGACCGCACCATCGTGGCAGAGGTCGCCCAGCACATCGGTGACAACGTGGTTCGTTGTATCGCCATGAACTCCACCGACGGCCTGTGCCGTGGCACGGAAGCTACCGATACCGGTGCCCCCAT
>JAFTKE010000217.1 GCA_017456045.1 Oscillospiraceae bacterium | reverse complement strand
GATGAAGCTGATCGTTGACCTGATCTACCAGTCCGGTTTCGCCGGTATGCGTTACTCCGTGTCCAAAACCGCTTAGTACTGCGACTACATCACCGGTCCCAAGATCATCACCGAGGAGACCAAGAAGGCCATGAAGAAGGTCCTGTCCGACATCCAGGACGGCACTTTCGCTAAGGACTTCCTGCTGGATATGTCCGAGGCCGGTTCTCAGGTCCACTTCAACGCTATGCGTAAGATCGCTGCCGAGCATCCCCTGGAGGTGGTCGGTGCCGATATCCGCAAGCTGTACAGCTGGAACGACGAGGAGAAGCTGATCAACAACTAAGTTTCACACGGTAGGGGAGGGTCTTGACCCTCCCTTGCCCTGCAATATCGGCGATCAGCACGCACGTGTCTGCGTTGGGGCGAGCATTGCTCGTTGTAGGTTTTGGACGACCGATGGTCGCCCCTACATAAAAACGTACGATCATACTGTTGGTCATCGGATGGGAGGGTCAAGACCCTCCCCTACAGAAACGATTCCTAAAGAAAGCAGGTAAACTGTTATGATGTATGAAAAGATCGTAGCTGGGCCTCAGAATGCGGCGCATCGGAGCCTGTATCATGCCCTTGGTCTGACGAAGGAGGAGCAGCAGCGGCCTTTGATCGCGGTGGTCAGCTCTTATAATGAGATCGTCCCCGGTCACATGAACATCGATAAGATCGTCAACGCTGTGAAGATGGGTGTCGCCATGGCTGGCGGTACCCCCATCGTGTTCCCGGCGATCGCGGTGTGTGACGGCATCGCCATGGGCCATGAGGGCATGAAGTATTCCCTGGTCACCCGTGACCTGATCGCTGACTCCACGGAGGCCATGATTCGGGCCCATGGCTTCGACGGCGTGGTGATGGTGCCCAACTGCGACAAGAACGTGCCGGGCCTGCTGATGGCGGCGGCCCGCTGCAATATCCCCACCGTGTTCGTTTCCGGCGGTCCCATGCTGGCAGGCCGGGTCCACGGCAAGAAGACCAGCCTCAGTTCCATGTTCGAGGCGGTGGGTGCTTACTCTGCCGGTAAGATCGACGAGGCGGAGCTGACCCTTTGCGAGGAGAACACCTGCCCCACCTGCGGCTCCTGTTCCGGTATGTACACCGCCAACTCCATGAACTGCTTGACGGAAGTGCTGGGCATGGGCCTGAAGGGCAACGGCACGATCCCCGCTGTGTACTCCGCCCGGATCGAGCTGGCCAAGCATGCCGGTATGCAGGTGATGGAGCTGGTGAAGAAAAACATCCGTCCCCGGGACATCATGACCGAGGCGGCGATCCGTAACGCCCTCACCGCCGATATGGCTCTGGGCTGCTCCACCAACTCTATGCTCCACCTGCCCGCCATCGCCAATGAGTGCGGCGTGGATCTGAACCTGGACATCGCCAACGAGATCTCTGCAAAGACCCCCAACCTGTGCCATCTGGCTCCCGCAGGCCCCACCTACATGGAAGACTTGAACGAGGCCGGCGGCGTGTACGCCGTGCTGAAGGAGCTGACCAAGCTGGGCCTGCTGGATACCTCCGTCATGACCGTCACCGGCAAGACCCTGGAGGAGAACCTGAAGGGCGTGGTGAACAAGGATACCTCCGTGATCCGCACGGTGGAAGATCCCTACTCCGCCACCGGCGGTATCGCTGTCCTGCGGGGCAATCTGGCTCCCGATGGCGGCGTGGTGAAGCGCAGTGCTGTGCTTCCTGAGATGCTGGTCCATGAGGGTCCTGCGAGAGTCTTCGAATGCGAAGAGGATGCCATGGCTGCCATCATGGCAGGGCAGATCCATGCCGGTGACGTGGTGGTGATCCGCTACGAGGGCCCCAAGGGCGGTCCCGGTATGCGTGAGATGCTGAACCCCACCTCCGCCATCATGGGCCAGGGCCTGGGCAATTCCGTGGCCCTGATCACCGATGGTCGGTTCTCCGGCGCTACCCGTGGCGCTTGCATCGGTCACGTTTCTCCTGAGGCTGCCTCCGGCGGTCCCATCGGCGTGGTGCGCGAGGGCGATATCATCTCTATCGACATCCCCAATCATAAGTTGGAGCTGAAGATCTCCGATGAAGAGCTGGCGGAGCGTATGGCTTCCTTCGTGCCGAGATCTAAGGAACTCAGCGGCTACCTGAAGCGGTACGCGGCGCTGGTGTCCAGCGGTGCCAAGGGCGCGGTGCTGAACGTATGAGGACCCTGGGCATCCGGCTGCGGAGCTTAGCGGCCTTTCGGGCGCTGCTGGATGACAGCGTGATCGCTGCCCTGTGCGCATATTTGGACAGCCTGGGCGGTGACGTGGCCCAGGCGGTGAGCCGATATGCCCGGTTCGTCTCCTGCCTGTACGACACCGGCGCACCGACCCTGGCGGACTATGTCCGGGACATCGTGGCCGATGATGAGAACGCCTATATCCGTATGGTGGGCAGGGGACAGACCCCCTCGGAGGAGATGGGGGAGGCTGTCCTGCAGGAGCTGAAGATCCTCCAGACAGTGGCGGATCTGAGCCCGGAGGCGCTGCGGCAGGGCCTGGATTGGGATGGCTACCTCCCCGCCTTCCGGAAGGGGCAGGTGGATCTGGCTGCTTACTATGCCGATCGCTGCGCCAACATCCTGCGCTATGGCTACGGGATCTACGCCCGGTATCGGATGTTCTACATCGATACCGACGGGAAGATCGTGCCTGTGCGGCATCCTGACCGGACCCGGCTCTCCATGCTGGTGGACTATGAGCGGGAGCAGAAGATCATCCTGGACAATACCATCGCCCTGCTGGAGGGCAAGCCCGCCGCCAACATCCTGCTGACCGGCGACGCTGGCACCGGGAAAAGCTCCACCGTCAAGGCGGTGGTCAATGAGCTGCACCATCGGGGCTTGCGGATCCTGGAGGTGCGGAAGGAGCAGCTCCATCAGATCCCGGAGATCCTGGATGAGCTGAACAGCAATCCTTTGAAGTTCATTTTGTTCATCGACGATCTGTCCTTCCAGAAGGACGACGATGATTTCTCCGCCATGAAGGCGATCTTGGAGGGCTCGGTCTCTGCCAGATCCCAGAACGTGGTGATCTATGCCACCTCCAACCGGCGGCATCTGGTGAAGGAGACCTTCTCTGACCGGGATGGGGACGACATCCACCGCAACGACACCATGCAGGAGATCATCTCCCTTAGTGAGCGGTTCGGGATCCAGATCACCTTCCAAAAGCCCAATAAGCAGACCTATCTGGACATCGTGCGACATCTGGCCCAGGAGCATGGGATCGACATGGAGCCTGAGCGCCTGGCGCTGGAGGCGGAACGCTTCGCTCTGGGACGCGGGGGCCGCTCCGCCCGGGCGGCGAAGCAGTTCGTGGACAGCCTGATCGCGGCACGAAATGGATGACGGAAGACCGGGGCCGTGCGGCTCAATGTCATTTAGTTAAGGAAAGATACGCATCGCAAGCCTCCCCTTTGAGGGGAGGTGGGCCGCCGAAGGCGGCTCGGAGGGGTGTGTGATCAGCTTAGCTGATCACCAAAAGCGTGCGACCCACGCTTTTGACCCCCCCCCAGTCAGCTTCGCTGACAGCTCCCCTACAAGGGGAGCCTTGAGGGCGTGCTTAACTTAATGACATTGCCGTGCGGTCCCGGTCTTTTTGCGGATCGTGAGCATCGGATCTCTGTTTGTCGGGGCAAGGCGTGTACGAGGCGGTGGGTTCGTTGACAGGGAACGGTTTGTGTGGTACACTTTACTCATCATTATCATGGGTGGATAATACCCTGGGAGGTGGATGGATGGAACGGATCTATGAGATCGCTGGGCTGCGGCTGCGGGTCATCGCAGCGGCGGATCGGCTTTGTCCGGAGGATCAGATCCTGGGGCGGTTCCTGGTGTCCGGTGGATATGATCACACCTTGGAGTTCGTCGTGGTGGACCGGTTGGATCTTCCGGAGGGGGATCTGGTGTACCAGGACCCCGGGAAGCGCGTGTTCCGTGCCGGGAAGCGGCAGCTGCGCTACGAGGGCGCGGTGGCGAATTCCCTGGATGGGGCGTATCTGCGGATCGATCGCTTGGGAGACCGGAGCATCGTCCAGGTGCTGCGGGACGCGATCCCCTGTGGCATCACCTCCAAGCTGATCCAGACCGCTATGGAGGCGGAGCATCTGATCGTCCACTCGGATGGCTTCCTGCTCCATGCGTCCCTGGTGGAGCATGGGGGGAAGGGGATCTTATTTACCGCCCCCTCCGGAACTGGGAAATCCACCCAGGCGGAGCTTTGGCGGCGTCACCGTGGGGCGCGGGTCCTGAATGGGGACCGGGCGGCGGTGCGGGGCGCTGTGGTGTGGTCCACCCCCTTCTGCGGAAGCTCCCAGATCGCGGAAAAGGGGACTGTCCCGGTGGCGGCGATCGTATACTTATCCCAGGCACCGGAGGACCGGCTGACCAGGCTTTCCGGCGGCAACGCTTTCCGGCGGGTCTGGGAGGGATGCTGCGTCAACACCTGGGACGAGCAGGATATGGAGCGGTGCGCGGATGCGGTGAGCCGGACGGTCTCGGTGGTGCCGGTGTACCATCTGGCTTGCAGGCCGGAGGTATCTGCGGTGGAGCTTTTGGAGAAGGAGGTGGGGATATGAGCGGTTTGCAGACGGAACCCAGGATGTCCGCATATCTCCATGCCCGGGGGGCGCAGATGGGCTTCCCGGTGGGGGGCAATTTCGAGCTTACCCCACGGTGCAATTTCAGCTGTCCCATGTGCTATGTCCACAAAAAAGACGCGCATGTGGAGGGGGAGCTGACTGCCCAGCAGTGGATATCCCTGGCGGAGCAGGCCAGGGACGCGGGGATGCTGTTCGCCCTGCTGACCGGCGGTGAGCCGCTGGTACGAAAGGACTTTTTCCAGATCTATGGCGCCATGAAGGAGATGGGACTGATGGTGTCTCTCAACTCCAACGGCTCCCTTCTGTCCGGGAAGATCCGGGATAAGCTGCTGGAGGATCCGCCCTTCCGGGTGAACGTGTCCCTTTACGGCGGATCCGAGGAGACCTACGCTTCTATGTGCGGACAGCCCAGCTTCCATGATGTGGTGGAGAACGTCCGGGCCTTGAAGGAGGCTGGGGTGGACGTGCGGCTGAACGTGTCGATCACTCCCTACAACCTGGCAGATCTGGGGGATATCTTTCGGATCTCCCGGGAGTTGGGGGTCCATGCCAAGGCCACCGCTTATATGTATCCCCCGATCCGGCTGGATGGGGATCGCTCCCACCGGCTGTCGCCGGAGGAGGCGGCCCAGGCCATGGTGGACTGGGACCTGCTGCGATTCGAGCCTGAGGAGTTCGCTCGCCGGGCAAGGGCGATGAAGTCCTGTGAAGCGGTGGAGCAGCGGGAGTGCGCGGCGGATCTGCATGAGGGCGTCCAGTGCCGGGCGGGATCCACCAGCTTTTGGCTATGCTGGGATGGGCGGATGCTGCCCTGCGGCATGATGCCTGGTCCGGGGACACGGCCCCTGGAGCAGGGCTTCCAGGCTGCTTGGCAGGGCTTGCGGGATCTGACACGGCAGATCCGCACCCCTGATAAGTGCGCGTCCTGTCCCAGCCGCCCGGTGTGCTGCAGCTGCGCGGCGGTGTGCGTCACCGAGACCGGGAAGACCGACGGCGTGCCGGAGTATGTCTGCCGCATGACTTCCCAGCAGATCGCCCGGGCGTGGCGGGCGTACGAGGAAAGGAGCCTATGATGGAACTGCGAAAGAGGATGATCAAGAGGACGATCGGCGGAGAGACCTTCCTGGTGCCGGTGGGCAGGGCGGTGTATGAGTCCAATGGGCTGTACTTCCTGACGGAAGTGGGAGCCTTCATTTGGGACCTGCTGCCCCAGGCCCGGGACGAGGAGGAGCTGCTGGCAGCCGTCCTGGAAAGCTATGAGGTGGAGGAGGATATCGCACGGGCGGATATCTCCGAGTTTTTAGGGAAATTGAAGGAAATGGCCATCCTATAAGGAGGAACTGTATGAAAAAGATCGATGTGTCCCAGCTCCAGATGAACCCCATGGAGCTGATCGCCAAGGAGTGGATGCTCCTGACGGCGGGGTGTGAGGAGCGGGGCTATAATACCATGACTGCCAGCTGGGGCCATCTGGGCTCCCTTTGGGGCCACGGTGGCGGGCTGCCCACGGCGGTGGCCTATGTGCGGCCCCAGCGGTACACCAAAGCGTTCATGGACCGGGAGGAGCTGTATACCCTCAGCTTCTTCCCCCAAGAGTACAAAAAGGCGCTGGGCTATCTTGGCAGCCATTCCGGTTGGGATGGGGACAAGGTGGCGGCGGCTGGACTGACTCCGGTGTTCGGCGAGGGCTACACCTATTTCGCCGAGGCCAAGCTGGTGCTGGTGTGTCGGAAGCTGTATGTGGCACCGCTGGTGGAGGAGGGCTTCGTGGATAAGTCCATCATCGACGAGTGCTATCCCGGTAAGGACTTCCATGATATGTATATCGGCCAGATCTGTGAAGTGCTGGTGAAGGGATGAAAAAGGGGAGTGTTGCAATATGACGCAACACTCCCTTTTTGATATGACAGGTCGATCCAGGACGTAGGGGCGACCATCGGTCGTCCGCCGCTGATCGCCTGCGATCAGCGGTATTGGCGATGGATCCTACGTTTTTTTGCCTGCGGCGAAGCGTTTTTGTTTCAAAAACGCCGGACGAGCAATGCTCGCCCCTGCGATGTCGCATTATGCAACACGCCCTTCGCTTTTTTTAGTTGGCGAAGAAGGCGGCGGCTACGGCGCCGGGGCCGGCGTGGGTGCCGATGGCGCTGCCGATGATGGTGGTATCGGGGGCATTGCCGTTGGTGGTCCACAGGTCGCCGCTCTCGGCGATGAACTTCTCCAGCAGGGCGGGATCCATGCCGGTGTAGCCCAGGATATAGGGCTTGGTGAAGTCGGGTCCGGCGGCGTCCACCTGCTTCAAGAGCATGGCGTTGGCCTGGCGGCTGCCACGGGCCTTACCGGCCATCTCGATCTTCCCGTCCAGGACCTGGATCAGGGGCTTGATCGACAGCAGCTCTCCGGCGAAGGCCACGGTCTTGGAGACACGGCCGCCCTTTTTCAGGTACTCCAGGGTGTCCACCATGGCGAACAGGCGGACCTTATCCCGCTGGGCCAGGAGGGTGTCGAAGATCTCCTTGGCGGTCTTGCCCTCTTCTGCCAGACGGACGGCCAGCTCTGCCAGGATGCCGGAGCCGATGGTGGCGTTGCGGCTGTCCACAACGAAGATCTGCTCGGGGTAGTCCATGGCGGCGATGGTGGCGCTCTGGTAGGTGCCGGAGAGCTTAGAGGCGATGGTCAGGACCACGGCGGTATCGCCGGCGTCCACTACCTTCTGGTACGCCTGGGCGAAGGCATCGGGAGTGGGCTGGCTGGTGGTGGGCAGCTCCTTAGAGCTGACCAGCTTCTGATAGAATTCCTGATGGCTGATGGTGACACCGTCGGTGTACTCGGTGTCGCCGAAGCGGACGGTCAGGGGGACGATGGTGCATTTGCCACGGGTGGCGGCGCTGGTATCCACAGTAGAATCGATGATGATCTTGACGCTCATAGTCATACTCCTTATTCTTTTTCGGGGATGCCCTTACGGGAGAGTTCTTTGATGTTGTCTGCGATCCGCTCCAGGGCGGTATACAGGGTGGCCCGGTCCTCGGCGGAGGTGTCCTTGCCGGCCAATGCCACGGCCAGGGTGGCTCGGCGGTCTACGAAGTCCGCTGCTTGCAGGCCCTTGTCTGTCAAAGTCAGCAGGGCGCGGTACTGGCTGTCGCCGGCGGCGGTGCGTGTGAGAAGGCCCTTGTCCTCCATCTCGGAGATGATCCGGGAGATACCGGCCTTGTCCCGGTCGCACACCTCGCACAGTGCGGCGGCGGTGATGCCATGGGGATAGCGGCGCAGGGCCAGAAGGTATTGGGCAGCGGCCCCTTTGAGGCCGTATTTGGCCATTTCGTCCCGCTCGATCTTCTGGATGAAGCGATGGATCGAGGAGATGGCGGAGGTGAACCGGTCGAACCGTTCCAGCATGGTATCGCTCCTTTTCGTTCATTTCCTGGCGTATTATAGCGGAGGGAAGTTGTTTTGTCAACATCTTTCGAAGGATCTCAAAAAGTCTGGGAGATCTGGCTATAAGGTTGACAAACCTGGGGCGGAAATGGTATGTTATCAACAAAAGGAGGGATCTATGATGATCTGGAAAAAGACCACTGCGGCGGTGCTGGCTTGCCTGATGGCAGTGGGGATGTTCGGCTGCGGGAAAGAGGAAGCCCCGGAGGTGACCGGTCCCAGCAAAGAGGATAAGCCGATGCTGGAGATCACGGAGCCCACCTCCCAGGTGGTGGAGGAGTATACCCCGGTGTACGCAGTGGCTTATGGGGATACGATCTATCTGGCGAAGGTGCCCATGTCGGCCCCGGAAGGGGAGGAAGCGGCGTGCGAGATCCGGGAGGTGTCCCTGGGTGGACGGATCCACTGCGGGAAGGAGCATGAGGGGGAAGAGAAAGTCATCACCCGTGTGGTGATCACGGAGGAGATCTGCCCCAAGTCTACGGCAGATTGGTTCCGGGATATGACGGATCTGCGGTCGATCGAGGGCCTGGAGAAGCTGCGGATGGACGGCGTCACGGATATGAGCTTCATGTTCAGCGGCTGCATCCGATTGACGCAGCTGGAGGCCGATGGATGGGACGTGTCCAAGGTAGAGGATATGACCGGGATCTTCGACGGCTGCGACGGGCTGCGGACCAAGCCTGTTTGGTACACAGCACCGGAGGGGGGCCTGGAGGATAAGCTGGAGGAAGAAGACACCTTCAACGGCGGGGCGATACATTGAGTCAGATATTGCCCTCCCCAAAGGGGAGGGCTTGGGGAACGTTCGGCGATGTGCATGAAAAAGAGAGAGCATTTTTTGTTAAAATGCCAATTCCAGAAACGGCGGATTTGCTTTATAATAAGTGTGGCTATACCCGAAACATTTCAAAAATTCAAGGAGGAAAAACAATGAAGTCTACCAACAAGCGCCTGGTCAGCATCCTGCTGTGCCTGGCCATGGTCCTGGCTGTGCTGCCCATGGCAGTTTTCGCTGAGACCGCTACCACCATCTATGTGCAGCCCAATGACAACTGGAAGACCGACGGTGCCTGGTTCGCCGCCTACTTCTACAACGACAGCGGCAACACCTGGGTGGCCTGTACCGATGAGGATGGCGACGAGATCTACGCTGTCGATGTCCCCGCTGGCTACAGCAAGGTCATCTTCTGCCGTATGAACCCCGCTGATACCACCACCCTGGATTGGTCCAACAAGTGGAACCAGACCGCTGACCTGGATGTCCCCACCGACAACAAGGTCGTTTACGTGGTCGACGGTTGGGATCAGGGCGCTGGCCAGTGGATCGAGATGGGCGGCGAGGTCGAGGAAGTCGAGGTCGTCTACTATCTGCGTGGCGACATGAACGGCTGGGACACCTCTGCTCCCATGACCGACAATGGCGACGGCACCTGGTCCATCACCATGAGCCTGACCGCCGGTACTTATGAGTACAAGGCCGCTGACGCTGGCTGGGGCTACGCTGTTCCTGCTAGCGGCAACGCTTCCGTGACCATCGACGCTGACTGTGATGTCACTTTCGTGCTGGACACCAACGCCGGCACCGTCACCGCCACTGCTTACTCAGTGGTGGATCCCGAGCAAGAGCACGAGCCCTATCCCATGGTCATCGAGTACATCTCCGCTGTCGGTGCCGGTTCCGGCAACTTCCTGTACGGCGTTGAGTGGGATCCCGCTTCCAGCCTGAACGTCATGGACGGCGTTGACAACGTCTACACCATCACCTACATGGGCGTCGCTGCCGGCACCTATCAGTACAAGTTCGCTGCCAACGGCACCTGGGACATCTCCTTCGGCGCTGGCTGTGAGACCGTCTCCGGCGAGATCTATGATGCTTGGCTCAACGGCTCCGACAACACCCTGAACGTGGCTGTCGACGGCTCTACCGTTACTCTGACCCTGGATCTGTCCGGCATGGACTTCGTCACCGGCGAGGGCGCTGTTTGCTCCGTCGAGGTCATCGAGCCCGCTGTCTCCTCCGCTCCCGAGGCTATGGTCCTGGGCAGCAACGAGTTCTCCATCGCTTCCGGCGATACCAGCGCCATCACCTCCACCTACGTGGTCGAGGAGGCTGGCATCCTGGCTGTCAACGTCAGCGCTATGACCACTCCCGACGGTGAGGTCCCCGAGGCTTACATCCCCATGCAGTTCGGCCGTATGTACGCTCTGCTGGTCAACGGCGAGCAGGTCTGGCTGCCCTGCGAGATCGAAGTCGCTGTGGGCGACGTGGTCGAGATCGGTGTCCAGAGCTTCATGGGCTCCGAGACCTCCGTCACCATCGACCTGTCCATCCGTGAGCCCGGTGTCAACGACGTCAAGTGGCAGCTGAACGCTGACGCTACCGCTGACTCCGAGACTGTTGATCTGCGTCTGATCTCCTGGGTCGACTCCCTGGATTACCAGAACGTCAGCTTCGTCGTGACCATCAACGGTCAGACCGCTGAGCTGGAGTGCCAGACTGTCTACACCGGCATCAATGTGAATGGCTCCGTCATCTCCGACCTGACCATCTTCAATGATACCGCTGCTTACTTCGTCACCTACACCATCGAGAACCTGACCGCTGCTTACTTTGACGCCGAGATCACCGTCACCATGAACTGGACCGATCTGGAGGGCAACGTGACTGAGTCCGAGACCCGTACCATCGTGATCTCCGACGCTCTGTGATCCATACTTAAAAAGTAAAGGAGTAACTCATTATGAAGACCTTCTACGAGAATGCTGAGATGGAAGTCGTCGCTTTCGAGAACGAGGATGTCATCACCACCTCTAGTGGTACCCTGGAAGACCTGGTCCAGCCCAGCGATTCCTTCAACGGTGGCGCTCTCCACTAATTCCATAACAAGGCAGGCACCGCGAAAGCGGTGCCTGTTTTTTATGCTTATGGAAGATGGATCCAAATCAGGCCAAGGGCGCGCAGATCGTCGTTTAGCGGCGCAGCCGCATCCCTTCCCCTGGGAGGAAGGTGCCCCAGTGCGCACACTGGGGCGGAAGGGGAATGCGGGCGGCGACGTGAAGGTTTTAGGGCAGTATAGACCTGGATCATCGTTCAGCGTTTCAGCAAGTCTGATAGGTTTTCTGAACTTTTATGTTACTGCCCGCATTCCTCTTCCGACCTCGCTTCGCTCGGCCACCTTCCCCCCGGGGGAAGGGATGCGG
>JAFTKE010000216.1 GCA_017456045.1 Oscillospiraceae bacterium | reverse complement strand
CTGCCAGCGCTCCAGCATGGCAGGCTCCCGGGCGGGCAGACCGGCCTTCAGGGGGAAGTCAGTCTTGGGGGTGATGATGGTGTTGTTGACTTCCATTGGGGTTTTACCTCCGAAAATGATTACTTGATAGGGCGCAGATCAGCTCCACTGCTGACTGTGACATAGGATATGTTGCAATGTAGGGAAAGGGCATGCCCTTTCCGCCGCAGATCGTCTGCGATCTGCGGATGATCGTTTTTTGTGCGCTTGCCACGGCAAGCGCGCTGGAAAGGGCATGCCCTTTCCCTACGTGGATGTGGGACGTTTCAAAAAGAAAGCGCCTTTGTCTCGTTAAGAGACAAAGGCGCATTTACCTCTGTGGTACCACTCTTGTTCTGCCGTGTGGGCAGCACTCGTTGGCGCGGTAACGGGCGCGGGCCGGCGCAGTCTACTGGCTCAAGGCGTTCGGTGCGCTGCTCGGAGGTGATATGAGCCGGGGGCCGTCTGCTGCCTTGCACCTTCCGGCAGCTCTCTGGAGACGGTGATCGCGGTCACTTGTCCTCGTCGTTGCGGTATTATCGCTCCATGGCACCTTGTGATCTTGCAACGCAAGATCACCGGCGAGGGCATGCCCTCGCCCTACATAGGGCCTGGGTCATTTCTTGGTGGGGTCGTAGTTACGGCCGAACTGGAGGTTGGCGAATTTGCTGGTGGTCTCGGACACGGGATGCTTGGGCTCTGCCTTGGGGGCATTGTCCTCGGTGGTGCCCACCAGGGCCTCCAGGTTGTGGGAGATCTCACTGGCGAAATCGTCGGCTTCCTCAGCCGGCTCCGGCTGGGGAGCAGTCTCGACAGGAGCGTTGCCCTGGCGGATCTGGGCCAGAGTCTCCAGGCAGGCTTTCAGCTGCTCCTCGATCTTGGCGATCTGATCATTGGCAGCACGGCGGGCATCGTCTACCCGCTTGTCCTCGGCGGCGATCAGGGCGTCATTATTCTTGGCGTTCTCGGCAGCCATGACGTTGGCCTCGCCCAGCATCTGGGTGCATTTGGCTTCGGCATCCTTGACCATCATGTCACAGGTCTTCTGGGCGTTGATGATGGCTTCCTTCATGCTGGCTTCGTTGGCGCGGTATTCCTCCAGCTTGCCCACCAGCACACGCATCTTGCTCTTGAGCAGTGCGTTCTCCTTATAAAGGGTAACATAATCCTCGGTCAGCGGCTCCAGAAATTCATCCACAGCCTGCATATCGTAGCCGCCGAAGGTCTGGCGACCGAATGAGATCTGTTCTATCTGCTGCGGTGTAAACATGGTCTATGTCCTCTCTAGCCTTATTATCAGATGTAGCTCTCTACGTCAGCCTGGATGTTCTCGAAGTCACCCACCACGTCCATGCTGTGGGGGCAGAACAGGTAGGTGGAAGCAGCGATCTTGTTCATCTTGCCATCCAGCGCGTAGGCGCAGCCGGACAGGAAGTCCACGACACGGCGGGCCAGGGCCTTGTCCACGTTCTCCATGTTGACGATGATCGCCTTCTTGTCACGCAGATCGTCGGCAGCCTTGGTGCTGTCGTTGAAGTTGGTGGGACGGAACAGGACCACTTCCTGCTTGTTGGAGTTGATGTTCAGCACCTGGCCGCTGAAGGCGGGCTTGGAAGCGGGGGCGGCGGAAGGGGTGGGAGCATCGAAATTGAAGCCGGTGTTCTCAGCCTCGGCGCTCTGAGAGCGGCGGGGAGCTTCCTCCTCGTAGCCACCCATCTCGTCGTCGTAATCATCGTACTCGTCGTCTGCGTAGGGCTGAGCGAACTTCTTCACGTTATCCCAAAAGCTCATTTATATTTCCTCCTAAGTATGATACATCATTTTTGATGAGATGTGTCGTAATTCCGGGCACCGAAGATGGCGGTGCCGACCCGGATCATGGTGCTGCCGCAGCGAATGGCATCCGCATAGTCGCCAGACATACCCATGGACAAAATATCGACAGATACATTATCGTATTTTTTTTCCGTTATGTCAACAGCAAGGTTGCGGATTTCCAGAAAAAATTTGTCGTTTCCACCCGGATCTTCGCAAATTGGGGGGATCGCCATCAGTCCACGGACTCGAACGTTGGGGAAATCTGCCATTTTTTCCACCAAAGGGAGGATATCCGACCGGGAGAAGCCGCTTTTGCTCTCTTCCTCCCCGATGTTGATCTCCAGCAAAATATCCTGGACGATGCCCTGTCTGGCGGCTTCCTCCTGGATGCACTGGAGCAGCTTCGGCCGGTCCACGCTTTGGATCAGATCCACTTTGCCCACGACCTGCTTGACTTTGTTGGTCTGGAGGTGGCCGATGAAATGGACAGGGGCGCCCTGATAGGCGTTTTCCGAAAGCTTTTGGGTCAGCTCCTGGACCCGGTTCTCGCCGCTGCAGTCCACGCCCGCGGCGATGGCCTGGCGGACGTTTTCTGCGTCGTTCATCTTGGTGGCGGCGCACAGCTGGATCTCTTTGGGGTCACGGCCCGCAGCGATGGCGGCTTTTTCGATGTCCGCACGGATGCGGGCGACGTTTTCTTGGATGGACATGGTGATCGGTCCTTTCTGTATGGATGGTTCGGAGATAAATTATCGTTTAGCGGCGTAGCCGCAATGCCTTCCCCCGGGGGGAAGGTG
>JAFTKE010000215.1 GCA_017456045.1 Oscillospiraceae bacterium | reverse complement strand
GGGAGGGACAAGACCCTCCCCTACAGGGGTGTTGCGCGAAACGATGATCTATGGGTGGGATACTGCTGTGGTAGAGTGGAAATGAAAAGCCAGCACCGGGCCGGTGCTGGCTTTTTTTAGCTTTGGGGGGCGTCGCCGTTTTGCTTGGGGCGGCGGTGGTAGTTGCGGCGGCGGTTGTTGGGGCGCTTGGGCTTGTCGGTGGCTTCAGCGGTGGCGTCTGGCTGCTTGGGCTCCGGCTTCTTTTCCTCCGTTTTCCGCTCCTCTGACTTCTTCTCCTCGGGCTTTTTCTCTGCTTTGCGCTCCTCGGGTCTGCCCTCGGGACGGGGCTTGCGGCGGCGGTCCCGGCGGCGGGAGGGCTTGTCCTCAGGCTGCTCGGGGGCTTCGGTGGGGGCCGCGGGCTCGTCTACCACTGCTTCCTCCCGGTAGCGGAACTTGATGGGGTCCAGGAAGGCGGGCTCTTCCGGCTTCTTTTCCCGGCGGGGGCGCTTGCCTCCTCCGGAGATGGGGGCCAGATCCGCCGGGATCGGCGGGTCGTTCTTCTTGGCCTTGCCGTTACGCAAGATCGCGATCTCCTCTACGGAGAACTGGTTGATGGTGTCCGGGGCGTCCTCCATGCGGACCTTCACCGGCTGGCGCAGCAGGCTCACCTCGGTGACGGTGCCACGGCCTTCAGGGGTATCCACGAAGGACTCTTCCTTGGGGCTGCGGCGCAGCAGATCCTCGTAGGCCTCCTGCTCGTACTTCAGGCAGCACATGAGGCGGCCGCAGGTGCCGGAGATCTTGGTGGGGTTCAGACTCAGACTTTGAGTTTTGGCCATCTTGATCGACACCGGCTGGAAGTCGCTGAGGAAGGTGGCGCAGCAGAAGGGAAGACCGCAGATGCCCAGGCCGCCCACCATCTTGGCCTTGTCCCGGACGCCGATCTGGCGCAGTTCGATCCGGGTATGGAAGATGGAGGCCAGGTTCTTCACCAGCTCCCGGAAATCCACCCGCTCGTCGGCGGTGAAGAAGAACAGGATCTTGCTGCCGTCGAAGGCGCATTCTACGCTCACCAGCTGCATATCCAGACCGTGTTCGTCGATCTTTTGCAGGCAGATGTCGTGGGCCTTCTTTTCCTTGGCTCGGTTGTCGGATACGATCTTCTCATCGTGGGCGGTGGCGATCCGCAGGACGCTTCGCAGGGGCGTCACCACGTCCTTGGAACTGATCTGGTGGTTGCCGCCGGTGCAGATGCCATATTCCGGACCACGGGCGGTCTCGATGATCACATGATCTCCCTGCTTCAGCGTCAGGCCGGCAGGGTCGAAATAATACACCTTCTGCCCCGGGCGGAACTGGATGTCCACCACCTCCACGGTGGGGACAGCTTCCGGCTGGGGGGCGGGGGTGAGCTGTTGTTCTTCCATATATCGATTCTCCTTTATAAAGCGCTTGCGTAGCAAGCGCACGGAAAGGGCATGCCCTTTCCCTACATTACTGGTCGGTCCGGTTTAGCGAAGTACCCATTGGAGGTAGCCGCAGATGGCGGCGCAGGAGACGTTGCTCTGGGCGTAGTCGGTGCATTTTTGCAGCTGGCGGATCGCGGTCAGCAGGTCCTGGGAGCTGCGGGCCGATGCCAGGCGGCGGGCTTGCTCCGACAGGGCTTTGCCGGTGGAACGGCAGGTCAGGGACTCCTGCAGGAGCTGGGTCCACTGCTGGAGCAGGGGGATCAGCTGGTCCCGTTTCCATTTCTCCAGGGGGACCAGGGTGCGGACCAGGAGCATGGTGTCTCGGGTCCGGAAAGCTTCCACGAAGTCCAGGGTCTGCTGGGACCAGGCGTCGCTGCCCTCCAGCAGCTTCAGGGCCTGGCCCAGGTGGCCGCCACTGCGCATCATGGCGGTGGTGATGTCATCGGGGAGGGACTGGGGATGCCGTTTTTCCAGCTCCCGGCGCAGCACCGGCTCCGGAAGGGGCTGAAGGGGAAGCTCCGTGCAGCGGGAACGGACCGTTGGCAGCAGCCGCTCCGGGTTATCGGTGATCAGCAGGAACACACCGTAGCTGGGGGGCTCCTCCAGGATCTTCAGCAGTGCGTTCTGGCTGGGCAGGCCCATGTCCTGGCCCCGGGGGAAGAGGTAGATCTTCCGCTCGCCCTCGTTGGGCTGGATGTAGATGTCCGCCCGGGCCTGACGGATCAGGTCCACGGGGACGGTCTTCTTATCCGGGTCGTCCACGGTGATGTAGTCCGGGTGGATCCCTCCCAGTACCTTGCGGCAGCCCTCGCAGCGGCCACAGGGCGGTTCGCTGCTTTCGCACATGAGGGCGGCGGCCAGGAGCCTGGCCAGGGTCCGCTTGCCGGAGCCTGCCGGGCCGGAGATCACATAGAAATGGGAAGGATGGCCCCGGCGCAGGCTTTGATGCAGTTGGTCTTTGATCCGCTGGTTGCCCAGCAGCGCGTCGAAGAGCATGGGGCGCCTCCTGAAAGCATCATTATAACATAGGATGTTGGGTTTGGGTAGCTTTTTCTTAGATACGAGATATGAGATACGAGATATTCCTGGATCCGGGATATCTCGTATCTCGTATCTCATATCTTCTTATTTGGGCTTTTAGCCCCACAGGGCGGACAGCATGGGGATGACTTGCTTCTTGCGGCTCATGATGTGGGGGAGGAAGACCATCTGGTCCTTGGGCGTGGTATTGAAGGCCTGGCGGATGGTGTCATCGCTGCCCACGTACAGCAGTTGGGTGCCTTCCATCAGCACGTCGGTGAGCATCAAGGCCATCAGGTCGAACTTGCGTTCCTTCACCGTCTTTCCCATCAGCTCCAGGAATTCATCCTTCCGCTCCAGCATCTGGGGGCTGTCCACGCAGGTGATCTGGGAGATGGCCAGGGAATTGCCCGCGATGTGGAACTCCTTATAGTCGGAGAACAGTAGCTCTTGGGCGCTGCGGTGGCCCATGGAGGCGGAGAAGATGTGCTTGCCCAGCTCATCCAGGGACACGTTGGCGATCCGGGCCATGCGCTCGGCGGTGCGGCGGTCCCGGTCGGTGCAGGTGGGGGATTTGAACATGACGGTATCCGACAGGATCGCTGCCGCCATCATGCCCGCCATGCCCGCCGAGGGCAGCAGCCCCCGATCCTGGAACATACTGGCGATGATCGTATTCGTGGAGCCCACCGGCTCGTTGCGGACGTAGATGGGGCTGGCGGTCTGGATATCCGCCAGACGGTGGTGGTCGATGATCTCCAGGATCTCCGCTTCCTCCAGACCGGGCACGGACTGGGAGGCCTCGTTGTGGTCCACCAGCACCACCCGCTTCCGGCGGGGGCGCAGGAGATGGTAGCGCGACAGCACGCCCACCACCAGGTCGTGGTCGTCCAGGATGGGGTAGCAGGGGTCCCGATGCTTCAGCACTTCCTCCTGGACATCGTCCACCCGGTCGTCCAGGTGGAAGCAGACCAGGTCCGATCTGCGGCAGATCCGGCTGATCGGGGTGGATTGGAACAGCAGACGGGATGCCCGGTAGGCATCGAAGGGAGTGGCGATGATACAGGTGGAGGTGGGGAAAGAGCGCAGCTCCTGGGGAAGCTCCGCCTGGCAAACGATCAGGCAGCCCACCTGCAGCTCCAGAGCCCGGCGGATCTCGTCGGGCTGGTGGCCGCAGATCACGATGCTGTCTCTTTTTTGCAGCTGCAGCTCCTCCCGGCTTTGGGGCAGGGCGATCGTCACGTCGCCGCGGATGGTGTCGGTCTCCTCACCGGCTTCGTTCAGGACCTTGCCCTCCAGCACCGACAGGACATTGAACAGCGGTACCGGCTCTAGGCGGCCGGTGGCGATCTGGGCCATGTTGTATTTGGCGATGTCCTCCTGGGACAGCATACCGTACAGGGTGCCGTCTTCGTTGGCGATGGGCACAGCAGCGATGGTCTCCTCCTGCTGCAGCAGGTTCCAGGCTCGGTCCACAGTGACTGCGGCGCTGAGGATCGGAGGCGTATCGAAGTCCAGGTCACGGACCTGGGTGTGCATACTGGTGATCAGCTTGGGAGGCTGGAACCCGAAGCGGTCCAGCACCAACTGGGTCTCGTCAGAGACATGGCCAAGGCAGGCGGCTTCGTATTCCCGGTCGCCCACGGCGTTGCGCAGGGCGGCATAGGCCATGGCGGCAACGATGGAATCGGTATCCGGATTGCGGTGACCGGTGACGTAGATGGGGTCCATAGGCTTCCTCCTTCAAATCCTGATGTCATCGCGAGGAGCGAAGCGACGTGGCGATCTCCTCGTTTTTGGAGACGGCTGGAAGACTTGGGGGATC
>JAFTKE010000214.1 GCA_017456045.1 Oscillospiraceae bacterium | reverse complement strand
GAAGGATGCCCATGCTATGACCATCACGTTGCTTCTGAATTCTGAAGGTAAGAAGATGGGTAAGACCGCAAAGGGTGCTGTGTGGCTGGATCCTAATAAGACCACTCCCTTTGAGTTCTACCAGTACTGGCGGAACGTGGAGGATTCCGATGTCCTCAAGTGCATCCGGATGCTCACTTTCCTGCCCATGGACCAGATCGATGCCATGTCCGACTGGAAGGATGCTCAGCTGAACACCGCCAAGGAGATCTTGGCCTACGAGCTGACCAAGCTGGTCCACGGCCAGGAAGAAGCCGATAAGGCCCAGGTCGCAGCCAAGGCCCTGTTCATGGGCGGCGGCGACGATGCCCAGATGCCCACCACAGAAGTTTCCGCTGACAAGCTGGTGGACGGTAAGATCGGCATCCTGAACCTGATGGTCGCCTGCGGTCTGGCGCCCTCCAACAAGCAGGCTCGCCAGCTGGTGGAGCAGGGCGGCGTCCTGGTCAACGACGAGAAGGTCCCCTCCCCCCAGTTCGCAGTTACTGAAGAGATGCTGAGAGAAGGCGTCAAGATCCGCAAGGGTAAGAAGGTCTTCCACAAAGCGATCCTGGCCTGATATCCGAAACGCCGCCCATCACGGGCGGCGTTCGTTCTAAAGAAGGTGTATATGATGACCATATCATTACGAAAAGCCTACCGCCCCGACCTTCCGCTCATCCACCATATCCAGCGCACCGCCTTTATGCCCTTATACGAAAAATACCACGATCACCAGACCAGCCCCGCAGTAGAGCCGATCCACCGTATCATCCAACGATTCGAGCAACCCTGCACCACCTACTACCTCATCTGTGCCGATGATATGACGGTCGGTTTCCTGAGAGTGTTCGACCTGGGCGATTGTTGCCGACTGTCCCCCATCTGCATCCTGCCGGAGCACCAGGGCAACGGCTACGCCCAACAGGCCATCACATTGGCGATCGCCAGCTATTCCGCCACCACTTGGGAACTGGAGACCATCGCCCAGGAGAAGATACTCTGCTACCTGTACGAAAAAATGGGCTTCCACAAAACAGGCGGGTATCTAAGGGTCAAAGATGGGATGGATCTGGTATCGTATTCCAAAGATATTTACGCTCATAAGGAAAAGTAAGCATCCAACTTCTTTTTATTCTCCTTGCTCAATTCCGTCAGCGGCAGTCGACAGCCGCCGCAGTCGTACCCGATGTATTTCATCGCCGTCTTCACCGGGATCGGGTTCGGCTCACAGAACAGCAGCTCCACCAGCGGTTGGAGTTCCTGCTGTAGTGCGGCAGCCGTATCCAGATCCCCGTCCAGCGCCGCCTGTGCCATGGCCTGGGTCTGTACCGGTAACACATTGGAAAGTACCGAGATCACGCCCTTCGCTCCCAATGCGATCGCTGGGACGATCTGATCGTCATTCCCTGTCCAAACAGCGAAGTCCTTGCACTCCCGACAAAGCCTTGTGACCTTGGTGATCTCCGAACTGGCCTCCTTGATACCCACCATATTAGGAATCGGTGAAAGTCGCTGACATACCGACACCGGGATATCCATCCCCGTACGCCCCGGCACATTATAAGCGATGATCGGGATACTGACCGTATGGGCGATCGTCAGGTAATGGGCCAGAAGACCTTCCGGCGTCGTCTTATTGTAATATGGACTTACCACCAGCAACGCATCCGCCCCCACCTTCTCTGCCGCCAAGCTCAAATATGCGGCGTGGGAGGTGCAGTTGGAGCCGGTGCCGGCGATGATCAGACAATCCGTACCCACATAGCTTTTCGCCCGGCGGAACAGCTCCAGCTTCTCCTCATCAGACAGGGTCGGCGCTTCTCCGGTGGTCCCGCAGATCACCACCGCCCGGATCCCTGCATCGATCTGCCGCCGCAGAAGCTGCTCCATCATAGGATAGTTGACCTTATCCTCCAAAAAAGGTGTGACCAGCGCAGTACAAGTCCCAGTAAATAACACTTCCTTCATCGTTCATCCCTCCACGCCAATCTATGCCGAAAGGATCCATTTTGCGTGTTGCAAAAAAGAGGGGATCCGGCTATAATAAGGCAAACGTATCTCAATTGGAGGAAATACCTTGAAGACCCATGATTTTTATTACGACCTTCCCGAAGAGCTGATCGCCCAGACCCCTCTGGAGCAGCGGGATACATCCCGACTGTGTGTTCTGGATAGGGATACCGGTGCTGTCGCCCATCGGCATTTTTATGATGTCATCGACTATCTTCGCCCCGGTGACTGTCTGGTGATGAACGACTCTCGAGTCCTCCCTGCCCGACTCCTGGGTCGCCGCCCCACCGGCGGCGCTGTAGAAGTGCTACTGTTGCGTGACCTGGGTGATAAGAAGTGGGAGTGCCTGTGCAAGCCTGGACGGAAGATGCAGGTAGGAAATGAAGTGATCTTCGGTGACGGCGAACTGACTGCCACCGTCATTGAGGTGAAGGACGACGGTAACCGTATCGTGGAGTTCCACTATGAGGGCATCTTCCTGGAAGTCCTGGAGCGCCTGGGCAAAATGCCTCTGCCCCCCTACATCAAGGCAGAGCTGCAGGACCAGGAGCGGTATCAGACCGTCTATTCCAGGGAAGTCGGCTCCGCTGCCGCCCCCACCGCTGGACTCCACTTCACCAATGAACTGCTGGATAAGATCCGCCAAAAGGGCATCAAGACCGCCTTCGTCACCCTCCATGTTGGCCTCGGGACCTTCCGTCCCGTCAAAGCCGAAGAGATCTCTGACCATCATATGCATTCTGAACTTTGCATGATCAGCGAAGAGACTGCGGCCGTCCTGAACGAGACCAGGCGAAATGGCGGCCGGATCGTTTGCGTCGGCACCACCTCCTGCCGCACCCTGGAATCCCTTTCCAAAGAGGATGGGACTTTTGAAGCCAGTTCTAAATGGACCGAGATCTTCATCTATCCCGGCTATCGGTTCAAAGCGATGGATGCCCTGATCACCAATTTCCACCTCCCCGAAAGCACCCTGGTGATGCTGGTCTCCGCCTTCGCAGGCCGTGAGAACGTCTTGAACGCCTACAACGAAGCCGTCCGGGAGCGCTACCGCTTCTTCTCCTTCGGCGATGCCATGTTCATCGGCTGATCTTGATCGACCGTAGGGGCGACCATTGGTCGTCCAAATACCGATCATCTTGGTTATCCGGACGAGCGATGCTCGCCCCTACGTTCATCATCAAAATAAAAAAAGAGGGCCGAAGCCCTCTTTTTTTACGAAGATAAGAGTTAGACTCTCTCCTTGACCTTAGCGGCCTTGCCCAGACGCTCACGCAGATAGTACAGCTTAGCGCGGCGGACCTTACCCTTACGGACGGTCTCGATCATAGCGACGTTGGGAGAGTGCAGGGGGAAGACCTTCTCACAGCCCACACCGTAGGAGATACGACGGACGGTGATGGTCTCGGTGATGCCACCGTGCTTACGAGCGATGACAGTACCCTCGAACACCTGGATACGCTCACGGGAGCCTTCCTTGATGCGAACATGCACACGAACGGTATCGCCGACCTTAGCCTCGGGCAGCTCCTCCTTCATGTACTGGCTATTCAGAGCCTTAACAAGATCCATTTCTTTGTCCTCCTTAAATATTAGGCGTTCATGCGTCGAAACTCGCGCAGAGGACTCACCTTGATTTCAGACCGATGTATTGTAGCACATCCCATCAAAAAAATCAAGAGGAATTTTCATATTTATCCTTCTGATGCCGACAAATAATTCCGGCATACCCTGGCAGTGCGGTACAGATACACCATATGGATCACCGAAATGATGATGCCAGCGATCGTCGCTGCGAACAGGACCATGGCCGCCAGGAATTGTGTGAACAATGCAAGGAACACACTAGCGATAGAAGCGATCGTCACCCAAAGTTTCCACAGCCACAACGACCTCCACTGCTCCGCGACCGCGCTGTCATACTCCTCCACCGCATCCGCATGAGCGAGATATTCCTGATATTCCATGAAAAAGCCGAAGATCGCCGCAGCAAGCAAGAAGATCCATACCAGCTCGATGCCTTCGTTAAGATCTGCTATCAGATCCAGCGCAGTGAATACGAGACCGCACACACCAGCGATACGATATCCGTCACAGATCTTGGACAGGGCTAATAACACCAGAGAATAAGCGAACATAGATATCGCGCTTAGGAACACCAATTGTACACGATACTCAGGGAAAAACATCTCATTAGCCAGCAAAGATATCACAGAAGTGGCGATCGTCAGCCAGAACAGGAAGGTCAGGCATCTGACAAGAGGGGGTAGTTCCTTTCTTCGCTGATCCATGAGTTCTGCTTCCCTTTTTCGTCTACCGATCCGATGTTCCGCCTCATTATTCCTCGACTTCCTGATGACACAGTCTCCCTGATGCACACATAAGTAACATCCGTCCCGACCATCATCCCAGCAACATTTGGCGATACGGCAATCGCCTCCCACGGCAGCCCCAGGTCCTACACGGCAGCCCGGACAACTCAGGCGGTCCCGATAGCCACAGTCCCCGCAGTCTTTCCCACAAAAAGTAGCACCCATAGTATCCATCCTCTCCAATTGTGATAGGGACACCCATCCCTGATCCGTATCATGATCATATCTGAACGATGTGTACTTTCTGTGTCGATAAGCAAGTACGGACCACGCATCCTTGACGCATTTTCTGGGATATGATATAATGATCACATCATATAGAAAGGCCTGCGCCCAACGCAGAGATCAAGATCATGGCACAAGAAAGAATCAAAAAACTGCATCTGATCTATGGCTGCATCCTATCGCTCCTCCTTATCGCAGTGGCCATCGCACTGATCGTCTCTTGTCTGCACATCTACAACAGCGGCGACCGGCCCTATTCCCCCACTTCCATCTCTGCACACTTTCAAAGCGTCTCACTTTTGGTCTACGCAGCGATCGCGGCTGTCATCGGCGGGATCGCGCTCCACTTGATCCTTCCTCTCCCTGCTGATCGCCCCAAGGGGGTCAAAGACGACCTTGCCATGCTTCGACACCAGCAGGAAAGGGCTGGCTCCCTGACTGGCGCTTACGCCCAAGGAGCGGAGCGCAAGCAAAAAGAGCGCCGTCTTTCAAAATGCATCTGCTGCATCTTGTTCGTACTGCTGATGATCATGCCATCCCTATATTTCATGGATACAGACCATTTCTCAGTGGCCGACCTGAACGAGGACGTTATCCGTGCGTTGATCTATAGCCTCGTCCCTGCGATTTTTGGCCTGATCCTCTCCTATTTCTGCAAACTATTCTGCCAGCAGAGCATCCGCCAGGAGATCGATATCTGGAAAGAAGCGATCAAAGAGGGCTGTGTTTCCCCCACCCCGCAAACCTCTGCCTCCGTCCCTGATAGACGGATCTTTTATGCTCGTACCATTATCGGCATCATCGCGCTGGTATTCATCATCGTCGGTGTTTTCAACGGTGGCGCGATGGATGTCCTCTTGAAAGCGATCGCCATCTGCACAGAATGTATAGGACTTGGTTGATATGGAAAATAAAGTAGAGAATAAGAAAGGCTTCAGGGCATGGCTCGCCGCCCATCGTCCCTCCAAGCGCCGGATCATCCAGCTTTATGCGGCACTGCTTACTAATGCGAATCTAAAAGGCTTCGGTAATGGTCAGATCTATCAGGGGAACGCCAAATTCGCCTGCGCTCCCGGCCTGAACTGCTACTCCTGCCCCGCCGCTTCCGCCTCCTGCCCATTGGGTGCCCTACAAAACGCATTGGCTGGAACCAACACCAAACTCCCCTATTATGTTTTCGGTATCCTGATGCTGTATGGCCTTCTATTCGGCCGCTGGATCTGCGGATTCCTTTGCCCTTTTGGCCTGATCCAGGATCTGCTCCATAAGATCAAGACCCCGAAGATCAAAAAGAATCGCCTTACCCGCACCGCGTCCTACTTCAAGTATGTGATCCTTGTAGTGATGGTAGTGATCCTCCCCCTGATCTACGCCCTGCAGGATTTCCCCCTCCCAGCCTTCTGTAAGTACATCTGCCCCTCAGGCACCCTGCTGGGAGCCGGTGGTCTTCTCTCCAATGAATCCAATACGGACCTCTTCGGGATGCTGGGCCCCCTGTTCACCTGGAAATTCGTTTTGCTGGTGGTCTTCATCCTGGGCGCGGTCTTCATCTACCGCTTCTTCTGCCGGTTCTTCTGCCCTCTGGGTGCGATCTACGGACTATTCAACAAGATCTCTTTCCTGGGCATGAAGCTTGACAGACCGAAATGTGTAGATTGCGGTCTATGCGTGGGACAATGCGAGATGGACATCCATCATGTGGGTGACCACGAATGCATCAGCTGCGGAAAGTGCGTCAACGTCTGCCCCACCGGAGCCATCAGCTACAAGGGTCCTAAGATCCTCCTGGCACCTAACGAAGTGGGTGGCCGACCCAATTCGAAGCAGATCAAGGTCGATCCCTGCGACCATCCCGGAACGCCCCTTCCTCGTAAAACGAAGATCGCCCGGGCCATCGTCGCTGCGTCTATGGCTATACTGCTGGCAGGCGGACTGGTCTATTATAATTTCATCGACAAGGGACCGGAGCCTGTGGAAGTGGGCGGCGAGATCGGTAACGCCTGCCCCGACTATGAGATGACCCTCTACGAAACAGCAGGCACCATCAAGCCTAGTGACACCCGCGGTAAAGTCACCGTGATCAACTTCTGGTACATCTACTGCAGTGCCTGTGTCAAAGAACTGCAGACTGAATTCCCCCTGATCCATCAGGAATACGGAGATGATGTGGAAGTGATCGTGGTCCATTCCAATCAGGAGTACGGCGTTGACATCCCCGAATACATCCAGGACAACTTCCCTGGCGACACCGGGTATACCCATTGCCGGGATGTGGAGAACGAAGCCTTCTTCAAGAGCCTCGGCGGTACCTCCGCATGGCCCGTCACCGTCATATTAGACCAGGACGGCGTCATCGTTTATAAAGTGATCGGCTCCACCACCTTCGAAGAGATGCGATCTGTGATCGACGGGCTCCTATAAGACCCAAAAACGACCCTCTTTCCCGCACGGGAAAGAGGGTCGTTTTTTACATCACTGAAAACAGGAAATACGCGATCATATAGACCACAGCCATACAGACGATCACCACCAGCATGGGGACAAACATCATCTTCACGGCACTCCAATAGGTCTCCCATACATCCTTAGCGTCAGGACGAGGACGGATCGAACTCTTCTTCCCAAGTCTCATACCGCCCTTGACTCCAGACATATCCGCAAGAGTCCTGCCATCATCGATATAGGTGACCTTCTCTTTTTTCTTTCCCATAGATCACACCAAATGACAAGCCACGAAATGGCCAGCTGTCACTTCCCGATTTTCAGGCGGGACGTGCTTACACACTTCCTGCGCATAGGGACAGCGGGTGTGGAACCTGCACCCCTTGGGGGGATCCGCCGGAGACGGGATATCCCCCTCCAGCTTGATGCGGTCCATCTTGACCGTGGGATCCGGATTCGGAACCGCAGAGAACAAAGCCTTGGTATAAGGATGCAGAGGCTCCCGGAAGATGTCTTCTTTCGTTCCAAACTCCACCATAGACCCCAAATACATGACACCGATCTTGTCAGAGATGAACTTGACAACAGACAGGTCATGAGAGATGAACACATACGCAAGATCCATCTCACGCTGGAGCTTCTTCAAAAGATTGATGATCTGAGCCTGGATGGAAACATCCAGCGCCGAGACAGGCTCATCGCAGATCACCAACTTCGGAGACACGGACAGCGCTCTGGCGATGCAGATTCGCTGCCGCTGACCACCGGAGAATTCGTGGGGGTATCGTTCAAAGTAGTAATCCCGTAAACCGCATTTATCCATCAGCTCCAGGACATAGTTCTTCACCTGATCCTTTGGAACGATCTTGTGGACCTCAACAGGCTCAGAAAGGATGCCGCCCACCGTATCTCTGGGAGGAAGCGAGGAATAAGGATCCTGGAAAATGATCTGCATCTTCTTCCGGATCTGACGCATCTGCTTGGAATTGAAGTGAGTGATATCCTGACCATCGAATATGATCTGACCACCGGACGGCTGATGCAGTTTCAAGATAGCCCGACCCGCAGTGGTCTTACCACAGCCGGATTCGCCAACGATGCCCAACGTCTCGCCAGGATACAGCTTGAATGAGATGTCATCCACCGCAACCAGCTCTTTCGTCACCTTGCCGGTCAAGGTCTTCTCCATGGGGAAGCACTTGCGAAGATGCCGGACCTCCAGAACAGCCTCAGGATCGAAGGGCAAGGAGCAGTCCTGCGCTATCTGAGCTTGACGCTTGGCTCTAAACTCTGCCTCGATGGCCGCATCGTCATATCCAACGACAGGGGCTCCCTGATCGTTTACTTTTTTCACATCAGCCATGAGCAGTCTCCTCATCGTATAAATGGCACGCGACGAAATGGGTAGGACTTACCTGGACCATTCCAGGATACTCCCCGGAACATTTCTTGGTGCACATGGAACATCTTTCTT
This sequence comes from Oscillospiraceae bacterium, assembly GCA_017456045.1. Taxonomy (GTDB): domain Bacteria; phylum Bacillota; class Clostridia; order Oscillospirales; family Oscillospiraceae; genus Faecousia. The sequence continues at coordinate 11,735 of JAFTKE010000214.1, read as the reverse complement.
TGAAGTAGCAGTGGGACGGCATATCGATCGGATTCGGCACATTGCCGGGGATGTTATACAGCTCGGTATCATCATCCAGAGTCATGGTAGGCTTGGACTTTTGCAGACCGATGGTATAAGGATGCCTCGGATCCTGGAAGATCTCCAGCACGGTCCCCTTTTCGATCACCTTGCCAGCATACATGACCACGACGTAGTCAGCCATCTCTGCGATCACGCCCAAATCGTGGGTGATCAGCAGGATGGAACCGTCGATCTTATTCTTGATATCCTGGAGAAGGTCCAGGATCTGAGCCTGGATAGTCACATCCAGCGCCGTGGTAGGCTCATCGGCGATGATCAATCGAGGCTCCGCAGCCAGTGCCATAGCGATCATGACACGCTGACGCATACCGCCGGAAAGCTCATGGGGGAACGCATTATACACGTTCTCAGGGATGATGCCCACCAGACGAAGCATATCCTCGGATTTCTCTTTGGCGATCTGCTTCGTTGCTCCCGGCATATGGAGCAGGGTGACTTCATCCAGCTGTTGACCGATAGTGAACACGGGATTCAAAGAAGTCATGGGCTCCTGGAAGATCATCGCCACCTGCTTACCGCGGATCCGATGGATCTCCCGCATGGGCATCTTGGCGATATCGTAGACCTTCTCCTCCATCCGGTAGCCACCATCGCCATCAGGGATGGGCTGCCCCTTCCCGTCCAGCACATACTCATTGGACTTGAAGCGGATAGAGCCATCTACGATCTGACCGGTGGGTCCCTGGATCAGACGCATGACAGACATACTGGTCACAGACTTACCGCAGCCAGACTCGCCCACGACACCCACCACAGAATTCTTCGGCACATCATATGACACGCCATTGACCGCTTTGACCACGCCCTGCTCCGTGAAGAAGAAGGTATGAAGATCCTGGATCTCAAGGATATTATCGTCATCGGCCATTTGAGAAAGGAACTCCGATTCGGGGCAGCGGCGGTTCTTATAGGCCTCCAGCCGTTTCATCTCCTTGGCATTGGACTTGGCGATGGCTCGGATCTCCTTGCCGGAGAGATAACCCTTATTGCTATTTTCTTTTGCCATCGTGTCATCTCCTCGCTTTCGGATCCAGTGCGTCACGAAGACCGTCACCGACGAAGTTGAAGCCCAGCACCGCGATCACGATGCAAACACCAGCAGGCACCCAAATGGTGGGATAGTTCTGCAGGATATCAGGATCGGTGGTGATGATGTTGATCATGGAGCCCCATGCGGTATAAGGTGCCTTGATGCCCATGTTCAAATAGGACAGCGTCGCCTCATACAAGATCATACTGCCCAAGCTCAGGCTCATCTGCACGATCAGCTGAGGCATGACATTGGGCACCAGATGCTTGAAGATCTTCCTGCCGGTGGAATAACCCATAGCCTCGGCAGCCACCATGTACTCCTGCTCCCGAAGGCTCAGGATCTGACCTCTGACCAGACGAGCGATACCAGGCCAGGAGATCAGCGTCAGGAAGAACATAAGGATATAGATCCGCATCCCCTCTTCGATCAGCTGAAGCTCGACCCAGCCATCCATGGCAGAAGAAAGGATCATCAGGATCGGGATGCCCGGCAAACACATCAGGATATCACAAATACGCATGATGATGTTATCGGCGATCCCGCCAAAGTAACCAGAGATACCACCCATGATAACACCCAAAACAGTCATCAGGATGACAGTCATGAAGCTGACAAGCAAAGATACCCGACCACCGTACATCAGACGGGCCAGCACATCATAGCCCTGATCGTCTGTGCCCAACGGATGGCTGGCAGACGGTGCGGAATAGGCATTGTCAGACTCCTGACGTTCCAGTGTCTGATGGAGTTCATAAGTGACACCATCGACGGTATACGTGGCCTTGGAGGTGGAATACTCCACCATACCGGACTTGTCGATCTGGGTCTCCCCCCACTGGGTGTAGACCATAGGACCGAGGAAGCAGAACAGGAACAGTCCTACCACCATCACAAGACCGATGATGCTCAGCTTCGACCGGAAGAACCGGCGCAGCAGCATCTGAGTGGGCGACATGAGACGCACGTTTTTATCCAGCGGGACATCTGTTTCCAGAACATCCTCTTGTTTCATTTCAAGCTCGTCCATATCGCACCTCCTCACTCGAGTTTCACTCTGGGGTCAACGATAGCATACATCAGGTCCGCCAAAAGCACACCGATGACGCTCAGGACCGCCAGGAACATATTGTAGCCCATGATAAAAGGGATATCACCGGCGTTCATGGCCTGCAACGCGATGTTACCGATACCGGGCAGGTCGAAGACCTGCTCGGTAATGATAGCACCAGAGAACAAAGAGGGCAACAATCCGGCCAGAGAAGTGACCAGAGGGATCAGCGTATTACGGAACGCGTGCTTGTTGATCACGACACGCTCCTTGAGGCCCTTGGCCCTGGCTGTCCGGATATAATCGGAGTTCATGACCTCCAGCATATTGGTACGAGTCATACGCATCCGGGCACCGATACTCAGCACGACCACCGTCAGGATCGGGATGAACACATGACGACCATAGTCAAGTATCAACGAAAATCCGGAATGGTCCATGGTCGCATCCGTCAAGCCCAGTGGTGGGAACCACCCAAGGTCATAGGCGAGCCAATCCTTCAGGATGTTTCCAAAGAAGAACGAAGGCAAGGAGATACCGATCATGACCAAGATCGTGACCACATAGTCTCGCAAACTGTACTGGTGGGTCGCAGCGGTGATACCCAACGGGATCGCGATCATGAACTCGAAGACCGTAGCGATCAACGCGATGATGAATGACGTACCCATGTGCATCGCGATCTTCTCTGTAACGGGGATACCATACTTGAAGCTAGTACCAAGGTCGAAGCGCACAAGGTCCCCAAGCCAATTCAGGTAACCCTGAAGGATATCACCAAAGGAAGCATTGGCTGTCAGACCATAGGCTTCATACATGGCATCCACCATCTCCTGATCCACCGTAGCACCAGAGGTCTGGACAGAAACGACCTTATTCTTGACGAAATCGATGGGCATCAATCGAGTCAAGAAATAGATGATCAGAGAAACGCCCAGCAGCACGAGGATAGCATATGCCAGTCGTTTTACGATATACTTCAACATAAAGTCACGCCCTTTTATCAGCTGACGAATTCAAGTTCCCAAATACGATCCAAGGGGCTGGAATAGGGGTTCACATCCTCAGAGAGGGTGGAGCTATCGATGACGTTTGCATTGTAGGCATACAGGACATCACGCTGATAAACGGGAAGCTCCACAGCCAGATCCAGGACATAGCCCATGGCCTCCTCATAAAGGTCGGCACGCTTGCTCTGATCGTTGGTCTCACGGGCCTGATCGATCAGATCGCTGAGCTCGTCCAGGATATCCAGTTCCTGAGGAGAACCGCTGGTCTTGATGTAGTTATAGCCCCAAGCCAGAGTACTGGTGGCGGTGGAATCCTTGTGATAGACCTGATACATATCGGGGTCCAGAGCAGAGGACCAAGCAGCGGCCCAAACCTCCAGAGAACCAGTGGAGATCTTGGTCAGAGCCTGGGTGTCACAAACCACGGTGATCTCCCAGCCCAGGCTGTTCAGCAATGCGGCAGCGTCACGGAACACTTTGTAAGTGGGATGATCCTGCAGCGTGGAACCAGCGATGGTGAAGGTGATACGCAGACTGCTGTCACCGGCGCTGACACCGGCCTCTTCCATGTACTTCTCGATATTATTGATGGCGATCTCCTCGTCCCAGATGCCCATCTGGGGATAATCCTTGCCATTGTCGGTGGCTGCGGTGCCGTCAGGATAAGCCCAGCTGACCATGGACATGGGCCAGTAGATCTGCTCAGCAGTACCAGCACGATAGTAGTCCAATGCCAAAGAGGTATTCATGGCACACATGATCGCCTTACGCAGGTTCTGATCATTGATCTTGGAAGCGTTGACACCAATGTAACCGTAACCCAGCTGATCGGTGGTGAGCATCTTATAACCATCGGACTCCATGTCCATCAACTTCGTGTAGTTCTCATTGGTCAGAGACGGAGAGATATAGTGGACCGTTCCATTCTCCAGAGCGCCGATGGCATTGTTGGAGCTGACCACCTGATAGCGGATCTTCTCGATCTTGGCATTATCGATGCCCTCACCAACGGTCTCGAAATTGGTATTGGCTTTGAAATAGACGATGTTATTGGTGTAGAAATCGTTCTCGGAGGGAGTATCGCTGTTATTGGAATCCGTTACCTTGTAGGCACCAGCGCCCATGGGCAGCTTGACGTTGCGGGGGGACTGGATGATATCGGACATGAAGCTGAAGTTGGCGAATTCCACACCGAACTGATCGTTCTCGATGTCCATACCAACAGAGCTGCCCTCACCATAGTAGTGCTGAGGAGCAACGGTCAGCGCGAAGTTCCAGATAGCCTTGGGATCGACGCCATTGATGGTGATCTGCAGCACATCATACTCGGAAGCATTGGTAACGGTACCATCAGAATTATGGCCGGAAGCGATGGTGTAGTCAGTACCATTGACAGTGATGGAGGAACCAGCAGCATCGGTATGGCCCAGAGACACGATACCGGAGATGTTCTTGACCACCAGACTGCCATCAACGGAAACGTTCTCGTGGAGGATGACTTCCTTAGCCTTGGCAGTATACTCGCTGGTCAGGGTGCCGGCGGTAGCCCAGTAGGTCAGGATCACATCCAGTTCGCGAGCGATCTTATCATTGAAGATGTAATCGATGGCAGCTTCCTTGGTAGTGATGGTGGTAGGATAGCTGGGAGTCAGAGACTCGATCTTGGTGCGATCCTTCTTGCCATCCTCGCCCTCAGCATACTCCACCTGGACATAGCCCTCGGTGAACATGAAGCAGAAGATCTCATCCTTGAACTCGCTGTGAGACTTGTAGGGTTCATCGGTGTAAGACTCCTGGGCGCTGACATAGTCAGTCCCCAGTTCCTCACGGAACAGCTCCAGAGTGTACTCATAGTCAGCCAGCAGATCCTGATTGCTGACTGCGCTGGGATCATTAGAGATGGCAGACTTGTAGCCGGAGCTGACAGAGTAAGCCAGGATGGCTTCCTTCATAGCATCATAGCTGACCTCATTGGTGGCGGAAGCCTTCTGCTGAGAGATGAACAGGTTCAGCAGCTCATTGATACGAGCTTCCGCTCTGCTGGCAGCCTGAGAAGTGATCAGACTGTCGCTGTCGTCGGAAGCAGAACCCACAGTCTGGGTCCGGTACTCAGACAGACCTACGATATCAGTGGAATACAGAGTAGAAGAACCAGTGTACACGGGATCCAAGTACACATAGTAGTTGAACAACACGTCCTCCATGGTCAGAGGATGACCATCAGAGAACTTGATGCCATTCTTCAAAACGAAGGTATAGGTGGTGGTGTCGTCATCGTTCTCAACGATGTCATAATCCTTGACCACGACGGCTTCATCCTCGCCATAGGCCACCTGGACCTGATCATCCACGAACTTGGAAGCCAGCATACCGATCTGAGTCATGGACACGATGGTGCCGTCCGGCGCGGAAGTGGAGAAGAAGGGGTTGAACAAGCCATCCAGTGCCTCGGTCATGATGACGAACGCATCAGGGGCAGCGCCGCCAGCGCTGTCACCACTACAACCGGTGAACATGGAGGCCATGCCGAGACACATAGAAATGCACAGGACGAAAGCCAAGATCCTCTTTTTCATTGTTACGCTCCTTTATATTTGTTCAATTATTCAGAAACGATCTCAAGGTCGACCATACCATCCGTGATCGTGATCAGGACCTTCTCTGGGGCCTCGCCCACTGCGATGCAGGAGATCCCGGAATCGTCGATGGTCGTCATGTCACCCATAGCGCACACGAGACCGATGATATACTCACTATCATCAGTGTAGTAGATACCAGAATCGATCTGCAAGATACTGTCGATGATCTTCACGTTCTGGATCTGCGCGGCATCAGAGATATGACCAGCGAACAAGCCAAAATTCGTACCGACCACACGCGTACCCTTGCGGATCGTGAAGGTCACGTTTTGGAAGGTAGTATCACTGATCTGAGCAGACTCTGTGATATTGCCGAAGAGGCCGGCATAACTCTTGGAATTGTTGGTCTGCTCCGCTGTGATATTGCTGAAGGTATGGCCATTTCCATGTATGGAACCTGAGAAGTTTCCATACATCAAAGAATTGGGCCAGATCTCATCGGAGAAATCCAGGTCCTCATGGATCACATAGTGTCCTCTGAGGCTGGCATTGTCGATAAACTGTTCGGCGGAGTAGATATGATACCACTCCCCTTCCAGCCAATCCACATATAGCTTCATGGAGTGACCGGTCACCGTACCGGTGGCCTCATCGATGATGCCACAGTGTTCCACTGTATCAGTATCCACCGGACGCGTACCCTCTTTGTCGTAGTAAGCACCATCGAAGGTATGGTCGATCTTCTTGGGGAACCGCTCCATATCGATGGTCCCCTCCTCTGTATCCCAACTGGGCACAGCGACCTCCACCAGTGTGGGGTCATAGGAATATGTATCCAAAAGCTCATCTTTGCCGAGATCATAGAACTCGATCTCGAACAGTGGTGCCCAAACAGCGTACAGCGTCATCACAGGCTCCGATGCGCTGTAGTCCCCATCAGGATCCACTGCAAGACGATCCTTCTCGAAATCCCACTTCTTAGAATAAACGTATCCCTCCCCATCCGGGGCCTCATCCCTCTGAGCATACCATCCCAGAAGGAAGCACCCATTCTTGACGGGAGAAAAAGCATTGCCATTACCGCGCTGAGGATCATCCGGCGCGAGCAAAGGGATCTGGGCTTCCCCTGCCCCATTGGTAGGCAGACCAGAAGCATTGAACGAATCCGTCATCACCGTAACATTGGTGGTGAAGGTACCACCATTGGCATCGAAGCGAACACTGATAGAGAAATCCTCCTCATCATTGATCTGATAAGGATCCTTCGCTCCGGAGCAGCCGCAGACGAACATCAAAGTGCCCAGCATCAAACATATCAGCAGGATGGTCCTGATTTTATTGTTCATTGTCGCATCATCCTTTACACGATCGATCCTTGTTGGGCAAGGTGTCCTTGCCCAACAAGGTACGTTCACAAAGCATCTATCATCCTTGGACTTGGGACTCGTCAGCTTTCTTTGCGGCTGCCTTCCGCTTTTGGTCTACGACCACTGCGCCGATCAGCCCTGCTGCGCCAACGACGATCACGATCCAAACGATCCAAACGTGGTTCGCTCTTTTGACTTCTTCCTGTGCGGGAGGTGCGACCTCTTCTTCCGGAGAAGGAGTCAACGCCTTGATCCGCTGCTCCGCAGAAACAAGCACATCATAATTGGTCACCAGCGCCTGCTGCTCCTTGGTGGCGATCTTATCATAGGCTGCGCGAGCCGCCTCGACCAGATGCTTATCCGTATAGGCGACGCGCTCCGGGATCGCATCGATCGCATGGATCGCAGCCAGCGTCACATCGTCAGCACCGGCGGCACCATCGATCCTCAGGTCGAAGTACTGATCCAGGATGAAGGAATCATAGTGGATACCATTCACCGGGCGTACCATCATCAGCTTGTCTTCCACATAGCCCACATGGTCCACGAAGTTAGCACCATAGAACACCGTAGAGTACATCCCATCGGTGGCGTTCCACATATAGTAAGGAAGCAGACCGTTACCCACCACAGTCACCTGGGTGCCATCGTAATCGGTGTATTCACCAAATTCGCCCGTACCGGGGATATGTTCGAAGGACTCATAGTAGAGGGAATCGAACTCCTCTTCCATGATGGGAGCGTCATAGCTGCTGAACACCACAGTCTCCAGCTGGTCACAGCCGTAGAACGCCTTGTGTCCGATGCCAGCCACCGTATGAGGCAACGTGACCATTCGAACATCGGATCCGGCGAAGGCATAGGCGCTGATCCGAATGGTTCCGTCTGCCACATGGACATCCTTCCCGTCCACGCCAGCATAAGCTACCAACGTCATACCATTGATACCATCGCAGTACAAAGACCCATCGATCACATGGACCGTATCACTCAGATCGAAGGTGTGGATCTTGGAGGGATAATCGACCCCATTGATGGTCTCCACCTGCTCCAGGCAGAAGCTATCCAGGACACACATAGCGAAAGGATCATCGCCCAACGTCTCGATGCTCTCACCAAGCTTCACCTTGAAGGGAGTGATGGACTCCTTGAGGAACACGAAGTCGCCCAAACTCACAGCACCGGAAAGGTCTACATCCACGATCGCAGTATGAGCGAAAGCATAACTGTCGATATTCTTGGAATACTGGATATTCTCCACAGCCGCCAACGCGCCACAATAGGAGAAAGCACCCTCGCCGATATCTGTACCGGAAGCATTCAGCTTCACACCGGACAGGTTTTCACAGTACACGAACGCATACTCCCCTACCGTTTCAGCAGCAGACAGATCTACGTCGATCAGTGCAGCATCCTCGATGAACGCATAACCACCGATGGTGACGATCTTAGAAAGATCGATCTCATCCAGCGAGACACAACCGGCGAAGGCGTAATCAGGGATCTGGGTGATCGCATCACCCAGCACGACTGTCTCCAGCTGGCGGCAGTAGGCGAACGCATACTCGCCCACGCTAGTAGCCATGCTGAGATCCACCGTCGTCAGCTGCGGTGCGTGGTAATTATAGATGTACTTCCCTTCCTTGCTGACAGCCGCGACAGACATGCTGTCATCCAGACAAACGTAGTAAACATCACCGGAGAACGCATAGTCGCCGATCTCTGCCGCCTTAGAAAGGTCGATCTGCTTCAAACTGGCATCGTTATAGAAAGCCATATAGCCGATCTTGGCATTGGAACCCAGGGTGACCTTCTCCAAACTGGCTGCGCAGGCGAAAGCGCTTTTTCCGATCACCGCGTCATCGCCGATGGTCAGCTCCTTCAAGGGAGAGCTGAACACATAGTAGAAATACTTCTCGCCGTTCTCGTTGTAGCTCTTGACCTGGAACACACTATCCTTGTCCACGGAGAACGCATGATCACCGATCGTGACCCCATCCCCGATCACCACGCGCTCCAGCTTGAGACACTCACTGAAGATGCCCTCAGGCAGGTCCATCCCATCTGCGATGGTGACTTCGACCAGAGCAGTATGGGAGAACGCATACTTCCCAAGCTCCGTATCCGTACCGATCACAGGAAGCTGGGTGATGGCAGTCTCGAAGAAGCCATACTCATCGATCACGGTAAGATCGCCCAGCGTAACGGACTCCAAAGCATTGGAAGATCCAAAGCCGTACTCCCCTACCACAGTGACATTAGGCAGCACGACAGAGGTGATCTTCACATTGCTGGAGAAGGCGCCCTTTGCCACCACGGTCACATCCGCACCGCCCAGCTGTTCAGCGGTGAAGCTACCGGAGAACAAGGGGGACACCGCCACTACAGCAGATCCATCAGCAGATAGGATGTAGTCAGCCGTCTGGACTTTGAATGCCTTGTTGCCAGACTTGATCTCGAAGGTCGCGACCTTGGTGTCTCGGAACGCGAAGGGACCGATATCGTTGACATCGGGACCGATGGAAACGGTCTCCAGGGACTCGCACTCATAGAACATGCCCTCAGGCAGCACCGCGCCATTTACATAGAAAGAAGTCAGGGCTTCACAACCGGTAAAAGCATAAGCACCATACTTGACTCTGGAGGATTCGATGGTCACATCGCTGAGCTTCTTACAACCAGCGAACGCATACTGACCGATCGACAACAGCGCGTCAGAGGTGATCACACCCTCCAGATGTGTATTACCGGCGAAGGCATAAGCAGAGATGATGCAAGCAGAGGACAGATCCACCGTCCCCTCCAGATCACACTTTTCGAAGGCGTTCTGATTGATGATCTGAAGGTTGTTCTCACCGCTGAAGGTGATCTTCTTCAAGGAAGTACAGCCATAGAAAGCACCATACTCGATGGAATTCAACGTAGAGGGCAGGACGATCTCTTCCAGCGCAGTCAGGTTCGCGAAGGCATAGGCGTTGATCTTCTCCACGCCCTCGGGGATGATCACCTTCGTGATGGTATCATCGCCGATGTACCACTGCTTGCTGGTCTCAGCATCGTCGAAAGCCAGCTCCTCTTCCGTCTTGAGGATATATTCGAAATTGGAGAAAGCGAAATTACCGATCTCCTTCAGGGAAAGACGCTCCGGGATCGCCACCGTACCACCATTACCGAAATAGTGGGTCAGACTGGCACCGTTGGTGATGTAAGGATCCTTGACCTCAATGGAGACGGTCTCAGAATAATAAGTAGAGCGACCATCCTGCAGCACACGGATCGTGACCGAAGCGAAGCCCTCTGCCTTTGCGGTCACCACACCGTTCTCATCGATGGTGACGATACTGTCGTTGCTGGACTCGAACTCCACAGTGGTCTCATTGGGGAAGTAGGCATCCAGGGAATAATTCAGCCCAACAGACTCGGACGGATACATCGTAAGCGAATACTTGCCCTCAAAGAAGCGGGTATCGCCAGTATCGCCCAGAAGCTTATCCTCATTGGCCACCTGATAGTAGGCTTTCAACGTATCATAGCCATCCAGCCTGAACACATCGGCGACTGGCTTATCATAGCGGCGATAGCCCTCATCCTCTTCCCCAAGCACAGTGACCGTGAAGGTCAACCGCTTGTTGGTCTCAGGATCGCGGACACGGATGATCGCAGTGCCCGGACCGGTGGCGACGATCTTATCGTTGACGATACGGGCCACGCTGAGCTTGGAGGAGCTGAACTCCAGCAGCTCGCCCCACTGCGAATCAGGATGGACCAGCGGAGACAACGAGTAGACCTCATTGGGACTGAGGGTCAATCCCTCCTCCAGACCATCGAAGTAGAAATCGACATAATCATCCGGCAGACCGATCTCATAGGTCGCATAGTTCAGCGCGTAGTCATAGCAGGTCAAGACGAAGGAGTCGTCGTTAAGGGCGTTCTCCTTGATGTCATAGATATAGTCCGTCAGTTCATATGTGACATAAGTAGTGCTGTTGCGCTGAGAGAAGACAGGTGTCAAATACTGCTCGAAGGTCTTCATGACAGCAGACTCCGTCCCCTCATCATCGGTACCCATAGTGACATAGCCCAGCTGGGAAGCCATGGTGAAGTGGTTGTCATAGATGGCGACCTTGGCATACAGACGGTTCTTCTTCAGGGTCTTATCGTACTCGTAGTAATACTCCACGTCCGTGATGGTAGGAGCCTCGAAGTCCACCACCAGGGGGAACTCGAAAACGTTACGCTCATTGTTATCGAAACCACCATCACCATAATCCAGGTAGGCCTCCAGCCGCACGGTATATTCCGTGTTGTTGGCCAGATTATAGTCCATGGTATCGAATTCGATCTCCACGTTGGCGGGATAGATGGAACCACCATCACCATAGGACTTACGCACATCGTAGTCCACGGTCTCGAAGACTACCTCGCCGGTAGTATCATCCGTGATACTGATCTCGATACGCTGGGCACCACGCAGCAAGCCAGCCCATACGAACCGGAGAGAGTGGATCGTCCCCACCTGATTGGACAGAGCGATATAGTCCTTGTTCGCAGAGATGATCATATCGTCAGGATCCTGGACGAAATAGTAGGAGCCCAGATAGCTGACATAGTCAT
>JAFTKE010000213.1 GCA_017456045.1 Oscillospiraceae bacterium | reverse complement strand
TCCTTTGTTTGATCTGATGCATTTTATTTTAGCAAAAACTGTTACCTATGTCTCTTCTCTACCTGTTAACTATCTTACTTCTCTATACACATTGCTCGTCCGGCGTTTTTGAAACAAAAACGCTTCGCCGCAGGAGAAAAACGTAGGATCCATCGCCAATACCGCTGATCGCGGGCGATCAGCGGCGGACGACCGATGGTCGCCCCTACGTCCTGGATCGACCTGCCATATCAAAAAGGGAGTGTTGCGTCATTTTGCAACACTCCCCGGAAAGGGCATGCCCTTTCCCTACATAGCGTCGTGGTATACTGCCCCACAAACAGGAATTTGACCATAAGCCCGCCAAGACAGCATCGCCTCCTGGGGAAACTGTCGGCGCAGCCGACTAAGGGGTACGCCCCCGCCCGGAGCATCCGCTGCTCCCATCGCCCCATCTGTCCACTCTATCGTACCATCCCCCTGCTATCATGGCCTCAGTCCCAAAATTTCCCGGATCACCGCCTCCAGCCGTTCCGACTCCTTCTTCCCACATAGCAGCTTGGAAAGGTACGCATCATCGAAATACATCCCCGACTGTGCCCTGACCTGTCCCACCAGCCATGCCCCGGTCTGTTCCCGGTCGATCAGAGCCTTCTTCACCTGTTTACCGAATTCCGTATGCTTTGCCATGATATCTCCTCCTAAAACAGTTGACTTTTACAGCTTCTTGTAATATAATCTGGATATGACCAGGGTCACATTACAGCCATCTGTAATTTATGCCTCAATAATATTACAGTTCGCCGTAATTGTCAACACTTAATTTTACGGTTTTCTGTAATTTAGTGATCCTGCACGATAATGAGGTGTCGAATATGGGCAATTTGTACGAACACATCGAAGCACTGGCCAAAGCGAAGGGCTTCAAGAACATGACCGAGCTGTGCCGCACGGCCGGCGTCCCCCGTGCCACCATGACGGAGCTGAAGATGGGCCGCAGCCGGGACATCTCCAAGCCCAACGCCCAGAAGCTTTCCAACGCTCTGGACGTGACCCTGGATACCTTGTACGGCAATGAAAAAAAGGACACCGCCCCTCGGGCAGTGTCCGATGACGATATCAAATTCGCCCTCTTCGGCGGAGACGGTGAGATCACCGACGCCATGTACGAAGAGGTCCGCCAGTTCGCTGCCTATGTGAAGCAGCGCCACCAAAAGGAGTAGAAATGTACCATATCCCGGCCCTCTATACCTTTGCGGATCAACAGAATATAGCGGTGCTGGACTACCCCCTGCCCCAAAACGGCTCCATGTCGATCATGACCGATTCCGGCGAATGCTTTATCGGCATGGACCCCTCCGTCAAAGACGGCGGGAAAGAAGAGCGTGTCCACCTGAGCCACGAGCTTGGCCACTGCGTCACCGGCAGCTTTTACAACATCCACGCCGCGATCGACTGCCGCCAGCGCCACGAGAACCGTGCGGACAAATGGTCGATCCAGGCTCTGATCCCGGTGGAGGAGCTGGATGACGCGATCGCCGAAGGCCACACCCAGCTATGGGACCTGGCCGACTGGTTCGGTGTCACAGAAGCCCTGATGAAGAAAGCCGTCTGCTACTACGTCCACGGCAACGTGGCCGACGACCTCTATTTCTGATCCCTTCCAAAAGCCTCCCCCATTTTGATATTGACACCCGCCCCCATTCGTGGTATATTTTAAGGTGTATTGTGAACAAATCAAGAACGTTCACGAAAATCGTCGCACCCTCCGCACCTGCGGAACCAACCATTTTTATCAACATAAGGAGGACGATCATGAAGTATTGTCAAAACTGTGGTTCTGGCATGGACGATGCCGCCAGCTTCTGCGCCAACTGTGGCACGAAGCAGGTGCAGCAGCCCGCTCCTGTGCAGGCCCCCCCTCAGCCCGTACCCCCCGCACCCAAGAGCTTCTGCGCCGGCTGCGGTGCCGAGCTGAAGCCCGACAGCGCGTTCTGCCCCAACTGTGGCGCCCGTGCTGCCGCCCCCGCTGCCCCCGCTGCCGCCCCCTCTGCCGGTAACTTCCTGGGCATCGATTTCAAGTCCATCGACTGGAAGGCCCTGCCCAACGTGGTCATGGGCAACGTCAAGAGACTGGACAAGAAGATCCAGCCCTTCTTCCTGGCCAGCGTCGGCACCCTGCTGCTGAACGCCCTGCTGGTGTTCTTCGACATGATCAGCGTCACCGCTTCCATCGAGCTGTGGGGCCAGAGCAGCAGCCAGAGCCAGACCGCTTCCTTCGTCCCCGGTGCCCCTGCCTGGAACTTCATCTTCTTCCTGCTGTTCGTGGCCGGCGCCGCTGTCACCCTGTTCACCCTGTACACCAAGGACGATAAGGTGGATTCCAGACTGGTCCTGGGCGGTGCCATCGTCAGAGGGCTGTTCCTGCTGATCCTGGTGTTCCAGATGTTCCGCGGCGCGGAGCTGCTGGCCAGCATCAACGAAGAGCTGAGCGCCTACAGCTCCATCCTGGGCAACATGGAGGATATGATCAAGGTCTCCGTGTCCTTCACCGTGGTGGGCTGGCTGGCCGTCCTGTCCGCCGTCGCCGGCCTGGTGGGCGATTACAAGTGCTTCACCGACATGAAGAAGGGCCCCGTCTTCGCGGCCGCCCCCGCTCAGCCCACCCAGCCTGTCTCCTACGAGCCCCCCGCACAGTTCTGATCTTACCTAAAAAAGACGCATCGCCGCGGCGATGCGTCTTTTCTTATACAGCCGCCCCTTCAAACGCAGCCGTCAGATCCCCGTTTAGCGTCCTATGGGACGAATGCATGATCCATAATGCATTGGCTATCGTCATCTCTCCGCCAAACAGGGATCCTCTCCATCTCACCCCACGCACCTGCTTCTGCGCCCTGCCAAATAAGACGGCAGATACGGCAGCCCGTGGATCACCATATAGCAAAGATACACGATCACCACCCCCAGCCAGTCCGGCGTCGCCGCCCCGATCGGTGCGAAGAAGAAGGACTCCAGCTTGAAGAACATATAATCCGACCCAACAGGCGAGAAATTCACCAGATTGGCCACCACCGACACCGGCAGCATGGGCACCACCGGCAGCAGCAGCTCCCACCAGTTCTTCACGCCCCGGAAGGAGTGATACCCACTTATCAGCATGGACACAGCACAAAACACCAGCGCCCCATGGTAGAACAGGGTCTGCACACCGGCGAAGGAGATCGCGGAATAGTTGTTCAGCACATTGGCAGGATACACGAAATTGATCGCCCCGCCCAGCAGCCCCAGGGTGCAGACATACCCACATACCGCCTTGCGCACATACCCGGAGCCCCAAATGGCGAAGGGCATCACATACATGAACACGCTGCACGGATACAGGGGCAGCACCCCCGTCCACTCGAAGCGGACCGTCTTGCCCGCGCAGGCCTCCCAGCAGATCTTCCCGATCTCCAGGACGACCATGAAGGCCCACAGCACCGTATAGATCTTTTTCAGCCTCTCCTCCGGGACCTTCCTGACCCACAGACAAAGCCCCACCACCAGCGCCACCAGACACGCCGCCACCACCCAGTGCAGCGGTGAGAACAGCGTCCCCGGGATCATGGAAGCCGGAGGCAGGAAGTCCTTATGGGTGAAGAAATTCCTGATCAGATCACCAAACGACCACATCCATATCCCTCCAAAAATTTTATGACTTTGCCATGATACCATAACGAGCCTGAAAAAGCAACGCTCCCTCCCGGCAGATCTCATTGCAATTCGACACCACCTGTGGTATAGTAGGCACAAAAAAGGAGGTGCCCATATGGAACGACTGGGACGGATCGCCGCGGCTTGCCTGGCGCTGACGCTGCTTTGCGGCTGTCAGCAGGAAACGCCCGTGCCTACCGCAGCCCCCACCACCGCCACCACGACCGCCCCCCCCACGGAGACCCCAGCCCCCACGGAGCCCACCCCTCCCGCCACTGAGCCTCCGATCACAGAGCCGCCCCTGCTCCAGACACCTCCCACCCTGGACCCGGTGACGGAGCTGACCTGCACCAAATGGGTCACCTTCCCCCAGCTGCTGAGCCTTGGCGATGGCAAAGTGGCAGCCAGCCGGAACTATTACGACCGGACTTCCGGAAAATACGTGAACACCCTCCAGCTCCTGGACATCTACGCCGACACCGTCCTGCTGGAGATCCATAACGACACCACACTGGAGCTTTGTCCCCAGCGCTTCCCAGACGGCCAGATCCTGACCGCCGATCCGGACGCCCTCCAGTTCCACGTATACGACCAGACCCTGACCCTGCGAGAGACCATCCCGGTCCCCTCCACCGACGGCTTCTTCTCCTACGACCGGACAGCCTATTACTTCCTGGAGGGGGACTGCTTCTGCCGCATGGACGTGTCCACCGGCAGCTACGCCCGCAGGAAGCTGGACCATGACCTGCGTTTGGAGAGCCTGGTGGGCATCCATCCCACCGAGGACCTGCTGATCGCTCGTGCCTACCGCAACGCCTACACCGACAACTGCGTCCTGGCGGTGATCGACACCCACACCGGTGCCATCCGGCTGCTGTCGGAGCGCCTGACCCACCTGTGGGCCACCGGCGACACCTTCTACGGCGTAGGCATGAACGAGACTGCCTACGGCTACGATGTCTATACCGGCACCTTCAGCGGCGACACAGTGACGAAGCTGGAAGCCAATCAGATCGGCGACGATCAAATGGGCTGGTCCGTCCTCCCCGGCTCCCACTACCTGGTCCGCCGCTTCGCCCCGGACGAAGATCCCCGCAATACCCAGATCTTCGACCTGAAAAACGGCACCAAGGTGGACCTGGATACCTACGGCTATATCGACTGCACCTTCGGTGCCACCTGGCTCTATGAAGAGCAGCTGATCCTGGGCTTCTATGAGAAGGGCGACTATTTCATCCCCGTCCTGCTGGACCCCAAGGCCATGACCTTCCAAGAGGGCCCCACGCCCCAGGCCACCGACTGGCCCGGCAACGTAGACCAGGCCCTGATCGACCGCTACTTAGAGACCACCCAGGGCCCCGCCCTGGATCCCGCCCTGGACGAAGTCCGTGAAAAGGCAGACCAGCTGGAGGCGCGCTACGGCGTCCACATCCTGATCGCCCAGCAGGCCCAGCTTCCCTGCACCTACGCAGACCGCTCCGCCCAGATCGCTTGCGATCCCACCCAGATCCAGACCGCCCTGGACGCCCTGGATGCCGCCCTTTCCCAGTACCCGGCAGAGTTCTTCGCCCCGTTCCGCACCGGTGCCGCCGATACCGGCGTGTACTTCTGCCTCACCGGCCCGATCGACGGTCCCCTGCCCACCACCGGCTTCGCGGAGCTGCTGCGCCAGCGCCACATCCTGGCCCTGGACGTCACTTCGGCAGATCTGGAGAAGACCATCCATCATGAGCTGTGGCACGCCATCGAGTCCCACCTTTCCACCGACCGGTTCGATACCGCCGCCTGGCAAAAATGCAACCCTAGCGGCTATCGATACTATGGCAAATACGACTCCGGCTACCTGGACCTGACCAAATGGACCCATTCCGGCGGCAGCGATAAGAACAACTATTTCGTGGACTCTTACGCCCGGATCTCCCCCCAGGAAGACCGTGCCCGGATCTGGGAAGCCCTCCTGACCGGCGACACCGCCCCCCTGGAAGCCCCTGCGATCGCCGCCAAGCTGGAGCTGATGCTCACCACCATGGAAAGCACCTTCCCCACCGAGCCCTGGACCCAATAAGGAAGCCCCCATAAGTTATCGTTCAGCTTAGAATGTAAAACGGCGGCCTATGGCCGCCGAGCGCCCCCTCGGGGCGCATGCCTTCCCCCGGGGGCGGTGCGTCGCGCAGCGAATCAAAATTACTATGATCTCCGGGGGAGATCATACAACTACTGATAGGTGCCCCCGAAGGGGGCGGATGAGGAATGCGGGCAGCGACCTAAAAGCTTTGGAGACCTGTCAGACATCCTGAAACGTTGCCCATCAGATCATCGGGAAGCGGAAGCCTTCACTCCCAACTCCTAAATGATACCCACCAAGACCGGAGCCCCGCTCCGGTCTTTCCCTCTTCACGAAAGGAGCCTCCCATGCCCACCGACCTACACATCCACATGGTCCTGGACAGCTACGACTGGCGCGCCGCGATCGCCCGCCACCGAAACGGCCCGGACCTTCCCTACATCCGTTCCATCCTTCGCCGCTACCAGGAACAAGGCTACACCTACCTGCGAGACGGCGGTGACCGCTGGGGCGTGGGTGCCGCCGCCAGATCCCTGGCCCCGGAATACGGCATCACCTACCGAACGCCCCTGGCCCCTCTGTGTCAGCAGGGCCACTACGGCTCCTTCATCGGCACCACCTACGAGACCATAAAAGACTACGCCCACCAGGTCACCACCCTCCGCGCCCGTGGCGGCGACTTCGTGAAGATCATGATCTCCGGCCTCATGGACTTCCATCAGTACGGTGTCCTGACCGAGGAGGCCCTGCCCCCCGCCCAGATCCGGGAGCTGATCCACATCGCCCACGAAGAGGGCTTCGCCGTCATGGCCCACGCCAACGGTGCCCGTACCGTAGAAGCCGCCGCGGCCGCCGGCGTAGACTCCATCGAGCATGGTGCCTACTTAGATGACGCCGCCCTCCACGCCATGGTGGAGAACGACACCGTCTGGGTCCCCACCCTGTCCACCATCGCCAACCTCCGGGGCAAGGGCCGCTTCCCGGAAGCAGAGGTGGAGAAGATCCTCACCTCCGCCCTGAAAAACGTAGACTACTTCGCCAGGATCGGCGGCAAACTGGCCCCCGGCACCGACGCCGGAGCCTGGGCCGTCCCCCACGCCACCGCCTCTGAACACGTCCTCCTAAAAAACTACGACCTT
>JAFTKE010000212.1 GCA_017456045.1 Oscillospiraceae bacterium | reverse complement strand
GACGGGCACGCTTGATAGCGGTGGTCAGGTCACGCTGGTGAGCTGCGCAGGTACCGGTGGTACGGCGGGGCAGGATCTTGCCGCGCTCGGACAGGTAACGGCGGAGCTTGCCGGTGTCCTTGTAATCGATGCTGGTCACCTTATCCACGCAGAATGCGCAAACCTTCTTGCGCTTGCGGGGGCGAACACGCTGTTCGTTAGCCATGAAGATTACCTCCTTCGTAAGTTGTAGAAAAGTTCAGAAGTTAGAAAGGAAGCTGCGCGTCGTCGTCATCGAGCATCGCGAAATCGGATGCGGGAGCGGCTGCGGGAGCGCTGTAGCTGCCGTAGGCAGGAGCTGCGGGCGCACCGTAGGAGTTACCGCCGTAGGCGTTGCCGCCGTAGGAGGAACCACCCTCGTTGGAACGCTTGCTCTCGCCGAAGTAGCAGTTGTCTGCAACGACCTCAGCAGTGCGGCGCTTGTTGCCTTCCTTGTCGGTCCAGGAGCGGATCTGGAGCCGGCCGGAAACCACGATCATGGAGCCCTTGGTGAAATACTTGGAGACGAATTCTCCGGTCTGACGCCAAGCGACACAGTCGATGAAGTCGGTTTCCTTTTCGCCGCCGTCTCTGCCGCCGAAGTCACGGTCGACAGCCACAGTAAAGCTGGCAACGGCGATGCCGCTGCCGGTACGGCGAAGCTCGGGGTCACGGGTCAGACGACCCATAATGGTGATGTGGTTGAGCATAGTCTTACTCCTCCACGACGGTGGTCAGGCAGCGCATGACACCTTCGGTGATCTTCATAACGCGCTCCATCTCAGCGGGCAGCTCGGGCTTAGCTTCGTAGTTCATCAGAACATAGTAGCCCTCGGGCAGATCATTGATGGGGTAGGCCAGCCGACGCTTGCCCCACTCATCGATGTTCAGCAGAGTACCCTCCGCCTCCACCATTGCCTTGAACTTTTCCACAAGTGCGGCGATGCCCTCCTCGCCCTGAGCGGGGTCGATGATGTAGAGCACCTCGTACTTACCGGTGATCTTAGCCATGTTGTTTGCACCTCCTTTTGGACTTTTAGGCCCACGATCGCGTCGTGAGCAAGGATATGTCCGCATTCGCAGACATCGTACAGTATATCGATCCTTTCAAGATTTGTCAAGTGATTTTTCCGAATATCGATCGATCTTCCACTGTGCAGGCGCAGGAAGTCCCCGATATGCGAAGGGGACCTCTAAAAACTCCCTTTGGGCGAAGCGGCAAAGATCCACCGCCTGCCCAGATCGGGTCTTTAGAGGTCCCCTGATATGTGTCCTACGAAGGTGTGGTCATCACTGGAACTTGATCACGACATAATCACCGATGACCATGATAGAACCCTCATTGGGCCAGCAAGGCATGTTCTGGACTTCTTCCTTCTTTTGAAGATCGGCCACATTGCTTTCCCAAGCTAAGGGTACAGTGTATCCAAAGTAATACTTTATCCATTCCTCACGGGAGTAGGAATTGAGCAGATACTCACTATCCATATTATCGTTGTAGACATCAGCATACAGCCATCTGTTTTTGAACAAAGGGTCTCTGATATCGCCAACGAACGCCCATTTCTTCTGTGTATCGAAGCCTTCCGTCATCCGGACCTGGGTCACCAATGCGTTCATATAGTTTTCCATCTGGCGATTGGCATAATACTGTGATGTATAGTTCACTTGGGCCAGATAGGAATAGCTGAAGATCGCGACGAGGATGACTGCGAAAACGCTCTTCCGGGATAAAGATGCCAGTTTCTTTTTCGCGTCAAAGGGCGGCATGCTTTCCATCAGCAGCAGTGGTGCCCAAAGTACGATCACCATCGAATAGACCATCAAAGTACGGATCCTGCTGTTGGGGCACATCACGACGATCAGATCCCCAGCCAATGGCAAGGCGGCGCACAAGAATACGACTGCGGCCAAAGTGCCGATCCGTCTTTTTTTGCGGACGATGGCGATCACGATCATCACTGCGAAGATCACGTAAGCCAAGGTATAAGTGGTCTTCAACATATCCGTCTGTGCAAGGCTGCAGTAATCCTCTGTGACCAGAGCCCCATAGGACGAGAATGCCGTCATGATCACGCTGAACAGGTCAGAAAGGGGAAGCTTGCCCATGTCCGAGATCCCCTGGTAATCCAGCAATTCCACACCGTAATGGCGCAGGCTGAGTTGGAGTATCACATAGTACGCTACCAGACCGGCGACCATGGTGGCGCAATAGAAAAGGCCCCGCTTGAACATCGCCAGAAAGTCCAGATCCTCATCCAGTGTCTGCTTGAGCAGCAACAGGACGAAGAGGGACGCGGTCAGCGGCAGATATCCCTGATAAATGCCCAATGACATGGCCGTCAGTGCCGCGGAGATAAAAAACGCTCCTTTTATCCTGCCGATGACCCAAACAGCCAACACCGCGAACAAGATCGCCAGACCATAGTATGGCGCAGTATACCGAAACAGCAATGTGCAGGTCGCGGTGGGGAATACCACGAATATCATGCCGATCAAGACGCCCGGCTTCCGACCTTTCAGCTTGAAGGTCGCCACGACGAAGCCCACAGAGACAGCCAGGAAAGCGATGAAAAGCACACCATTGAACCACGTCAGAGTGTAATTCCCGGTGATCCGCTGTACTGTCTTACCCAAAATGGTGAGCAGCCATCTTCCGGACTCCACGCCGGTGCCGAAACCTGTGGGCTGATTGTTGATGTCGTCATGGTTGTGCATGGTGTTCAGCAGACCGAAAAGATGGACCACGATACCAAATACGAACGTAGCGATCATCGCAACGGATGCAGGTGTATAAAGTCGTTTTTTTAGATCCTTCATAAAGACCCCCCTTGTCCTAAGAAGTTTACCATACGACAAAAAGAATGTCAATCTACACTTTTTCGAGCCTACCCAAAAGAGCATGTAGCAATAAGTTGAGACAGCCCCTACAGGCACGCTCAACGGGTGGATGGACATATCACACCAGCCAGCGGCGGATCACGGGGATCTTGTTCAGGACGAAGGAGATCGCGAAGGAGCCGATGGCGGTGAGCAGGGAGATCGCCGGGATGGTGATCACAGGGGCGGCGCACAGGGTGTCCAGGCCCAGGCGCTCCAACGTGTCCATCACGAACACATGGATCAGGTATGCGCCGAAGCTGTATCTCGATAGCTTGCAGATCCAGCTGTTGAGCTTCTCATTATGATGGGGACGGTATTTGCACCAGGTGTGGACGCAGACTGCTGCCAGCAGGACGCCCACGGCGGAGTTCCTGTGATATGTGCTGCAGGGCGCTTGGGTGATCCATGTGACCCACGCGTTCAGCCCCACCGAGGACAGGACCCCTGCCACGCCCAGGCAGTAGATGATCGTCCGTTGCTTCTTGGTCAAGACCATATCGTCCAGGACGTATCCCAAAACGAAGTAGAAGCTATAGCCCGTCACCATATCCATGTTCATATCGGATAAAAGGCTGCTGGAGGCGTCGAGGATGGAAGATGCTCCGTCGCCCAGCAGGTCACGGGCCATGCTGATCATCTGGGGCAGCACGAAGGCGAAGAGGAAGGACAGGATCAGGAAGTATCTGGTGGTGGTCTTCGACGCCACGATCTGCCGGATCAGGGGGATGCACATATAGATCCCGATGATCATGGGCAGGAACCAGGTATGTAAGTCCCCCGCGATGGTGTAAGTGACCATCAGTTTCAGGGATGGCAGCGGATCCCCGGTCAGGACGGCTCTGCCCAGCGGGACGAGGACCGCGTAAAAGGCGGACCAGGCCAGGTAGGCGATCGCCAGCCGGAGGATGTATTTGGAATACAGCGTCTTGGTGGGGATGTCCCGCTTCAGGAACAGGGAGCCGCTGATCATCAGCAGCACCGGGACGCACCACCGGACCAGGCCGTTGTAGAGATTGGATATGTTCCATTGGAAGCTGATCGGGTCCACTTCGTTCCAGTTCTGGGCCGATACGTGCAGGACCATCACCGCCACGATCGCGGCGACCCGAAGATGATCGAAATAGACGATCCGTTTTTTATCCATCTGATGTCCTCCTGCTCAAGCACACGATGCACCGAAATACATACAGTATTCCTGGTGTTTTCGTGACTTCGATTTGCGAAAAATATCTACCGCCCGCTCGAAATCGAGTTTTTAGAGGTGCCCTATAGTTTTTTGATATCAGCATCCGTTTTTCTTCTCACCCATATTTGATTTTGCGGTAGTGATGGAAGATATGAGTAGCCTGCGAATTTTGCTACATTGTGCAAACATATCGTTGTATTCGTTAAGAGTCATCATATTTGTATCTCTAAACAATCCAAGCCAATAATCTGTTTCATAGCACTCTTTCAAAGCGATTTGGAACTTGTTGATAAAATCAGCCTTGCTGGATGCATAGTTGGCTTCATGAATGTTAGCACCAATGCTTGTACCGCTGCGGAGCAACTGATTCAGCAAAACATTGCTCTTTCTATGCGCCTTTATTTCTGTGCAGAGATTTACAACATCTACGGCAAATTGCTTGGAAAGAGTGATCAGGGCGTTTTCTTTCATAAAAGTTCTCCATTTTATGAATTGACACTTCGTGTCATGAGTTGATGCTGACGCATCATGATCTCTCGCTTTGCTCCATGAATTGAATTGCCGTTTTACTCTATGTGCCGCAGCACGATCCATGGCGAAGCCGATCCATGCGGCGTTAGCCGCTATTCATGCCAACGGCAATTCATTGTGGAATCTATCGTCTGCACAAGCAGACGATAGATTCCACATGGGCGCATCTTGGGAACAGGTCCGCTGCCAGGGCGTTTTTCAGTTCGTAGCCCCGTTCTTTCAGAAGGGCCACGTCTCTGGCCATGGTGGCGCAGTCGCAGGAGACGTAGACGATCCGGCGGGGGGCGAAGCGGTGCAGGGCTTCGATGGTGTCGGCGTTCAGTCCCTTGCGGGGCGGGTCCACCACCACCACGTCCGCCTGGATGCCCTCTTTTTCCAGCTGGAGCGCTGCCTGGCCCGCGTCGCCGCAGAAAAATTCCACGTTGTCGATGCCGTTGCGCCGGGCGTTCTCTTTGGCGTCAGCCACCGCCTGGGGGACCACTTCCACGCCGATCACCTTCCCGGCGGCCTTGGCCATGGCCAGGGTGATGGTGCCCACACCGCAGTACAGGTCCAGCACCGTGTCTTCCTTCGTGATCTGGGCCTGGGCGATGGCGGCCTCGTACAGCCGCTGGGCCTGGTGGTGGTTCACCTGGTAGAAGGATTTGGGGGACAGCCGGAAGGTCAGGCCGCACAGGGTATCCTCGATCCAGCCGGGGCCGTAAAGGCATATTTCCCGCTCCCCCAGGACCACGTTGGTCTTCTCTTTGTTGACGCTGAGGACCAGGGTGGCGAAGCCGGGGATCCGCTCCAGGGCTTCGATCAGCTTTTCGCTGTGGGGGATCTCCTCCCCGTTCACCGCCAGGCACACCAGGATCTGGCCCGACACCACGCCCCGGCGGACGTAGATATGCCGCACCAGACCGGTGTGAGTCTTCTCGTCGTAGGCACGGATCTGGTGGGCGCGCATATGGCAGATCACCGCGTCCTTCACCTGATCCATCTCCGGCGGCAGGATCTGGCAGCGGTCGTTCTCGATCACTTCATGGCTGCCGGAGCGGAAGAAGCCGGCATAGGGCCTCCCCTGCTCCATGGAGACGGGGTACTGGGCCTTGTTGCGGTAGGAAAGGCAGGTGGGGGCCGCCAGGATCGGGATCTCTTCCAGCCGCTCCCCTGCCAGCCGCTCCAGGGCCTGACGGACCCGCTCTGCTTTCAGCCGGCTCTCTTCTTCATAGTCCATATGCCAGAAGGCGCAGCCGCCGCAGCTTTTGGACACGGGGCACTGCTTTTGGCTGCGGTGGGGAGAGGGCGCCGGGATGGCTACGATATGCCCGGAGGCCCAGGTCTTCTTCACCTTGTCCAGCCGGACCTGGACCGTCTCCCCCAGGATGGCCCCGGGGATGAACACCACGCAGCCCTCGATCCGGGCCACGCCCTGGCCTTCGGTGGTATAGTCTGTGACCACTGTCTCGTAGATCTTGTTTTTCTCCAGCATAAGCGTCCCTCCGGGGTCATAGATGACGTTATCATATCATATTTTCGGGACGAACGGAAGAGGGAGATGGGATAAAGCCCTCCCCAGAGGGGAAGGCATCGCGCCCCTTCGGGGCGCTGGGCGGCGCAGCCGTATCCCTTCTCCCGGGGAGAAGGTGCCCCGAAGGGGCGGAAGAGGGATGCGGGCGACGACGTGATGGTTTCGGGGCGGCATAGACCTGGATCAGCGTTTCGGCAAGTCTGATAGGTTTACTGAGCCTTTAGGTCGAAGCCCGCATTCCTCTTCCGACCTCGCTGCGCTCGGCCGCCTAATGAATTATTGTATGATCGCCCCCGGCGATCATAATGATCATGATTCGCTGCGCGACGCACCGCCCCCGGGGGAAGGTATTGCGCCCCTTTGGGGCGCAAAGGATGATATGCGATGGGCTCGACATCTGGGATCTTATATACTATAATGTATCCATATCGGAGGTGCGTGGTATGCGGAAGGTATGGATGGGCGTGTTTTTGGCGCTGGAGGTCGTGGCTTATGCTTTGATCATGACCACCGGTGGGGATCTTTTGGTCTGGAGCAGCTACTGTTCCATCGTGGGGTGCTTCCTGTTCGCCCTTTTGTGGCGGCGGAAGGGACTTCTGGTGGCGGGGCTGGGATGTACGGTGATCGCGGACCTGTTTTTGGTGGTCTTCGACCCGGTGCAGCGGCTTTGGGGCATGGTGGCGTTCTTGTGCGCCCAGAGCCTGTATGCCATCCATCTGCACAAGGGGTGGGACCGCAAGTGGATGTGGTGGACCCGGGGCGGGATATTGGCGGTGTCCCAGGTGGTCACGGTGGTGGTGCTGGGGGGCGCGGTGGACGCGCTGGCGTTGGTGTCCCTGGCCTACTACGCCATGCTGATCTGCAACCTGATCCATGCTCTGGCCGCTGGGCGGCGTCGGCTCTCTTTGGCGCTGGTGCTGTTTTTGCTGTGCGACACGGTGAT
Organism: Oscillospiraceae bacterium; assembly: GCA_017456045.1. Classification (GTDB taxonomy): domain Bacteria; phylum Bacillota; class Clostridia; order Oscillospirales; family Oscillospiraceae; genus Faecousia. The sequence goes on along the minus strand of JAFTKE010000212.1, from coordinate 22,120 downwards.
CGGGCTGCAGGTGGCGGGGATGGGGTATCTGCCGATCCAGGAAGGGTCCTGGCTCCACAGCCTGCTGTACCCCGGCTTCAACTTGGCCTGGATGTTCTATCTCCCCTCCCAGGTGCTGATCGCTCTGGAGGCGGCGGATGTTGACTTGTGACGATATGACGTTATAATAAAAATAAAAAAGTCGGAGGTGCGGCTATGGATCAGGAAAGGACACAGATGTTGACGGAGATCTCCGCCAAGCAGTGGGATTTCGTCACCCAGGACGATCTGACGCCCCGGGAGGCGGTGGCGTTTTTGCTGGGTGGGATGCAGCTGCGCAGCTTCCGGGACATCTTGAAGAAGGTCCGGGGAGACGATGATTGCCAGCAGCAGCTGATCCGGGGCCTTTGCGCCCTGAACACCGGGGCCCAGCCCGACAGCATCCGCAAGAAGGTCAGCAACTGGATGAGCGGCAAGACCCTGCCCACCGAGCGGGAGGACGTGTTCCAGATCTGTTTCGCTTTGGAGCTGGATCAGGACCAGGCGGACCGGATGCTGGAGCTGCTGACGGATCAGGGCATCCACTACCGCAACGGCAGGGAGATGATCTACGCCTACGGCCTGCGCTGCGGCATGACCTACGGCGATACCTGCACGCTGGTGGCCCAGATGGTCCCCCAGGAGGGGCAGCACACCAGCCGCGATCCCAAGACCCAGGTGATCCGGCAGGAGTTCCGTCAGGTCCGGCGGAAGGAGGATCTGTTCGCCTTCATACTGCGCCACCGGCAGGATCTGGGCACCAGTCACAACACCGCCTACGGCTATTTCACCCGGATGCTGGCTCTGCTCACCGGAGAGGACATGGAGGGCGAGGAACGCTACGCCATGGAATATGTGGCGGAGACCTACCTGCGTCTGGGGGTCCCGGTGGATAAAAAGACGGGGAAATGGACCGATATCCAGAAAATGGTCAAAAAGTATTGGCCCGGCGCCAAAAGCATCAAGGCCATGCGTGCCGGCAGCGAGGATGTGACACGGAAAACGCTGCTGCTGCTGTATCTGGTGACGGGGGGCGTGCTGGACCAGGACTATGACGAGCTGGACGAGAGCTACATCCAGCCCCGGGAGTTCCTGGAGGTCCACTGTAAGCGGCTCAACGAGATGCTCCGGGCCTGCGGTATGCGCCGGATCGATCCCCGCAGCCCCTTCGACTATCTGCTGCTGTACTGCCTGCGGCCGGAGGATCAGCTGTTCATGAGCGACCGGATGGCCCAGCTGGCTCAGGTGCTGTTCTCGTGATCATAGGATCGATGCCTGTCTTTCTCCAGGAGCCTGGAGAAGGGCGGGCATTTTTTTCGCTTATATCCAATGTGACAGGATATGGATATCCGCTTGCCGATAAACCTGTAAATTATCGTTTAGCGTAGGATACGTACTGGCGCGACGCACCGCCCCCGGGGGAAGGCATTGCGGCTGCGCCGCTAACGATGATTTCTCACTGACGGCACCGGTGGCCGGAATCGAGTTGGACTGGGGGCGGGATGGGTGTGGTATGATCTGGTCATCAGATGAAGGGCGGCGGGGACGGCGCATGGGAAGGCGTCCAAGGCCCCTGGATAGGGCGAATAAATATTCGCATAAAATCGAAAAACTGTTGCGATCATGGCAAGATCATGTTATTATCGTACAAAAAAGGAGATGTGTAGAAATGAAAAAACGGAAGATCACCCAAATCATATCGGCGCTGCTGCTGGTGGTGCTGTGCATGAGCTTCCTGCCCGGTGAAGCCACGGCCTATGATGGCAATGGGATCCCGCCGGTGTTCCTGATGGAGTTCGACGACGGCAGCGATCAGATCTACATCAGCGCCTGCTATCTGGCGGACGCACAGGGCAGGACCTATCTGGTGACGGTGGCCTCCTCCGAGGAGCTGGTGGACGATGGCTATGACGTCCGGGTCGCCAGCGAAGGCTATGTCGCCGATGCCACCTTCATCAGCAGCTACGGCGAGCTGGCATTCTTCGATGCCGATGATCTCGATCAGATCGAGCCGCTGATGGTGGGCAGCGAGTTCACCGAAGAGCTGCAGGTGCTATTGTATGATGAGGGCTCCGACGGCGAGCTGGCGGCTGAGAGAGAGACCATCTGGATGAGCGATGAGTGGGAGGACTGCGATGGGTACTATGTGGCCCACGACGAGGAAGACCCCGGCGTCGTCTATTGGGGATGCCCGGTGCTGGACGAATATGGCCAGTACGCGGTGGGCATGCTGGCTGGCACCGAGGGCGATGAGATGGCAGTGATCTGCCTGGGCGATGCTTACCTGCCCTCCAGCGCTTCGGTGGGTCGTGTGGACGTCCCCGACAGCACCTCCCCCGGCACCGGTACCCAGAGCGGCAGCTCCCAGTCCGGGACGCAGGACGGCGGCGACGGTAAAGGCAACGATCTGACTTGGGTCTGGATCGTGCTGCTGGCTGCTGGCGTGGTGGCCGTGTTCGTCTACTTCCAGAAGAAGAACGCGAAGCAGGAGCAGACCGGCCAGCAGACCTATCCTGCCCCTGTCATCCCCGGCGATGTGCCTCCTGTCAGCCAGTACGGGGCCCGGGAGGGCACGATCAGTCTGGAGCCTGTGGATATCCCCATGCCGCCTCCCGTAGCATCCCAGGCCAAGTGGCAGATCCGGGGCGTGGGCGGCAGCATGGATGGGAAGGTGTTCCTGCTGGTGAGCCAGCTGCGGCTGGGCCGCAGCCCCCAGTGTGAGGTGGTCTTCTCCCTGGAGGAGCCTGGGATCAGCGGCAACCACTGCCTGCTGCGTTGCGAGGCTGACTCCGTGATCCTGCGCGATCTTGACTCTACCTACGGCACCTTCCTTTCCCGGAACGTCCGGATGGAGCCCCAGGTGGATTATCATCTGAAAAACGGCGATACCTTCCGTCTCAGTGAGGAGGGCCCCACCTTCCGGCTGGAGGCTCTGGGCAGCGACGTCCGGGAGCTGACTCCCGCGGTCCGGTCCCTGAACGACGACCGGGTGTTCCGGGCGGACATCCAGGGCAAGATGGTCTTCGGCCGGGATCAGCGCAGCCAGGTGGCCTTCTCCATGGAAGAGGACGCCATCAGCACCCGGCACTGCATCCTCTATCGGGAGGGTGAGACCGTGTTCCTGATGGACTGCGACAGTGCCAACGGCACCTACTTCGACGACGGTGCCCGGCTCAGACCCAACGTACCCTACCGGGTGGAGAAGGGGACGACCTTCTTCCTCAGCGCCCGGAAATATTCCTTCGTTATCTGCCAGATCTGAAAGGAGAGAAAAAAATGAGCAGCAATAACAACCGCGCGTTCTTCAAGAACGCGGAAAAGGGCCAGATGGGCCTGGGCGACATCTTCTCCGATGTGGCCAAGAAGCATTCCTCCCGGGAGACCGCCAAGGTCTTCATCTCCGGCACCGAGCTGACCACCCCCTCTGAAAGCCAGATGCTCTCCGGCTGGCAGAAGCCCTTCCTCTTCGCCCGGTTCTTCGTGGGAGCGCTGGTGTTCCTCCTGCTGACCTGGGTCATGTCCGAGTTCCTGGATTACTATGGCGCTTACTATCTGATGATGGTGGCGATCCCCTTCGTGGTGCCTACCACCCTGCTGCTGCTGGTGTGGGAGATGAACATCCCCCGGAACATCTCGCTGTATGAAGTGCTGAAGATCGTCCTGCTGGGCGGTGTGATCTCCCTGATCGCGACATTGGTGTTCTCCAAGTTCGACCAGAGCGAGGGCGCTACCTGGGCGGGCCTGGTGGAGGAGCCGGCGAAGCTGCTGGTGATCTACCTGGTGCTGCGGAAAAAGAACTACAAGTTCAGCCTCAACGGTCTGCTGATCGGTGTGGCTGTGGGTACCGGCTTCGCCATCATGGAGTCGCTGGTGTATGTGATGAACTTTTTCTTCATGGGCGCCGCTGAGGGCCTGATCGCGGGCCTGGTCCAGACCGGCGATATCGGTACCGCTGTGGACGTGGGCCTGCTGTACGGCGTGGACACCGGCCTGGGCGTGGCAATCTCCCGTGCCCTGACTGCTCTGTCCGGTCACGGCATCTTCGCCGGCCTCTATGGCTACGCTCTGGTGAAGGCCAAGGGCGCCCAGGAGATCCAGGTGGGACATCTGCTGAAGCCCGAGTTCCTGCTGTACTTCGCCGGTTCCATCCTGCTCCATGCCCTGCATAACTATGGCATCGATCTGGGCCTGCCCGTGCTGTTCGACGTGCTGCCCTGCGAGTATGTGATCATCGCCGCCATCGCCATCGTGCTGCTGATGAGCGTCCTGCGTCCCGCTGTGGATCAGGTGGTCCAGGTGGCCAAGGGCCACAACGAGGGCCGGGTGACCATGGCCGTCCAGCGGGAAGAGGCAGTGCCTCAGCCTGTGGCTCCTGCTGCTCCTGCCGGTGGCTTCCAGCTGGTGTGCGTGGCCGGTCCCAGCGTGGGCCAGTGCTACAAGCTCCGGGAAGGCCAGTCCGTGACCCTGGGCCGTGTGGCGGGCCGCAGCGACATCGCCCTGCCCGGCTGTGAGAACGTCAGCTCCACCCATTGCAAGGTCTCCGTCTCCGGCGGCAGAGTCACGGTCACCGACCTGGGCTCCACCAACGGTACTTACCTGGATTCCCAGCGCCTGGTGCCCCAGCAGCCGACTCCCGTAGCCAGCGGCGTCCAGATCATCCTGGGCAACAAGACCTGCGCCTTCAAGGTGCAAAGGATCTGATACCATGGATGCCAGAGCGCTTCCGGTGGGGACGCTGGTCCACCGGCGATACCGGATCTTGAAGGTCCTGGGTGCCGGAGGCTTCGGAGTCACCTACCAGGTGGAAGATCTGAAGGAGGGCGGCATCGCCGCCATGAAAGAATATTTCCCCCTGGACATGGCCTACCGCAAGGTGGGCCAGATCCAGGTGCTGCCCAAGGTGGGCTGTGAGGAGAATTTCCAGCGGTTCCGGGACCGGTTCCTGGAGGAGGCCAAGCTGATCTACCGCTATCGGGGCCATCCCAACATCATCCATGTGACCCACCTGTTCTATGAGAACGAGACGGCCTACTATGTCATGGAATTCATCCGGGGCCATGATCTGGGGAAGCTGCTGGAGCAGAATGGTCAGCGTCTGAGCTGGGAGCGGCTGCGGCCGATCTTCTCCCAGGCGGTGCGGGCGCTGGCGGAGGTCCACAGCACCGGTGTGATCCACTGCGACATCAGCCCTGACAACATCTTCATCCTGGCAGGCGGTCAGGTGAAGCTGATCGACTTCGGCGCTGCCAAAAGCGTGGCGGCGGGAGATACCTCCATCGTGCTGCTGAAGCGGGGCTACGCGCCCCCGGAGCAGTACAGCGCCGAGGGGCGGATGGGGCCCTGGACCGACGTGTACGCCCTGGCGGTGACGCTGTACCGGGCCTTCGCCGGAAGGCTCCCGCCCGCTTCCCAGGACCGGCTGACGGAGGACCGGACGGTCTGGCCCTCTCAGCTGGGGATCATGCCCCCCTCTCCTCAGTGGGAGCAGGCCCTGCGCCGGGCCATGGCCCTGCGGCCGGACCAGCGATATCAGGACGTGACCAGCTTCTGGAATGAGCTGACCCAGTCCATGCCCCGCTCCTATGCCCCCATGGTGGTATGCCGTCGGGGCTATTTCGCCCAGCAGCATTTCCTGATCCGGGGCGAGACCCGGTTCGGCACCGATGCCCAGAATTGTCAGGTGGTGTTCCCCGCCGGGACAGAGGGGGTGGGCCGGGTCCATATGCGGATCTGGTCGGATCCCAAGGGGCTGATGGTCATGGACATGGGCTCCGGCCTGCCCACGGTGATACTCACCGCCGGTGGCCAGATCAGGCTGACGCCGGGACTGGTCTATCCCCTGCAAGCAGGGGCGGAGGTGGTCCTGGGACCCAGAGGCGAGCAGCGCTTCTGCGCCGCGGAATCCAGATGAACCTGCGCCCAGCCGGGCGTGATAGGATATAGACACGAACAAGACACCAACTAATTTTTGGAGGTAATACTATGGAACTCATCACTTGTGCCAACGGACATACTTACGATCCTTCCATCTCCCCGGAATGCCCCCAGTGCGCCGGTCATACCGTGCCTCTGGCGGAGCCCAGCTTCTTCGGCGATGACATCGGCAAGACCGTGCCCCTGCGTCGGGACACCGTGCCGGTGAACCCCCCTGTCCCGGTCCAGTGGGCGGACCCCGGTGTCTCCTATGGCCCCGGCGCTTCCTCTTCCAAGAACGAGGCGGTGACCATGCCCGTCAACTACGACAAGGGCGGCATCAGCGAGAAGGCGGATCTGCCCGTGACCGGCTGGCTGGTGTGCATCGACGGTCCCGAGAAGGGCCGTGACTATCGGATCCATGAGGAGTACAACTACATCGGCCGCAGCTCCAACATGGACGTGAGCATCCCCGGCGATCCCACGATCTCCCGGGAGAGACACGCCATCATCGCCTATGATACCCAGGAGCGGGTCTTCTACTTCGCTCCTGCCACCGGCGCCAGCATCGTCCGCCAGAACGGCAAGGCCGTGCTGGGCAACGTGGAGCTGAAGGCCAGGGACAAGATCCAGATCGGCAATTGCACCTTCCTGTTCGTGCCCCTGTGCGGCGAGGACTTCCAATGGAGCTGACAAGAGAAGAAGAAGCGATCCAGGGAGAACTGTCTGGGATCGATACTGACCAGCCCACCCAGGATCCCGATGAGACCCAAGGCTCCGACGAGACTCAGGGGTCCGATGGGACTCAGGGGTCCGATGAGACTCAGGGGTCCGGTCAGACCCAGGAGTCCACGGTCCAGCCGGGACCCCAGCCGGAGCCTGCCGATAAGGACAACGGCGGCTGGTGGCTCCTGGGCGGTCTGCTCCTGGCGGCGGCAGTGATCGGCTGCGTGGTGGTCCAGTGGCTGCGTAAGCGCACGCCCCAGCAGCCTCATACGATGACCCAGGTCTCGGATCAGATCCTGGATCTGGAGGTCGCCCCGCGCACCAACGATGGGATCGTCACCGGTGCCATGCAGGACGTGGGCGACCGGGACGATCAGCAGGACAGCTACGGCATCTTCGATCTCCAGAGCGCCCAGCGGGGCCTGCTGGCGGTGGTGGCCGACGGCATGGGTGGACTGGCCAACGGAAAGCTGGTCAGCTCGACCCTGGTGCGGTGCTTCCAGGAATGGCATCGCAGCGCGCCGGAGATGCCGCCCCAGGATCTGCTGCTGGATACGGCGATCCGGTCCAATATGAAGATCGAGCAGGTCCTGGCCGGTGCCCAGCGCAGCGGTTCCACCCTGGTGGCGGCGCTGGTGAAGGACGGATATCTCCACTTCCTGACGGTGGGCGATTCCCGGCTGTACCTGTACCGGGGCGGCGGCCTGCTGCAGCTGAACCGGGAGCATATCTATCAGGAGGAGCTGGCGGTGAAGGCCGTCAACCGGCGGGTGGCATTGTCCCAGGTCCGGTCCGACCGGCAGGCCCATGCGCTGACCAGCTACTTCGGCATGGGCGAGCTGTCCCATGTGGATCGCAATGATGAGGGGATCCGGCTGTTGCCGGGGGATAAGCTGCTGCTGGCCTCTGACGGTGTGTTCGGCACCCTGACCTTGGGCCAGATGGAGCAGGCGATGGCCCTGCCGCCCCAGGAAGCGGCAGATCTGCTGGGCCGGATGGTCCAGGAGGTCGGGAAGCCCCATCAGGATAATAACACCGCCGTGGTGGTGGAGGTCTGACGCCCTACCGTCAGATCATCACGCTTTTCGTAGGGGCGGGTCATTGACCCGCCCGGCGATGCGTCAGCATCGCAACGACCGCAGGGCGTTCGAATTTATCGTCCTTGCGGACGATGGTATCCTTCGGATACCCGGGAGGGTCAGTGACCCTCCCCTACAGTACGCTCTTCGCGGCATGGCAACGACTGTAGGTCGTCCATTTTTTGGACGGGCTGCTTTTAACTGACATGATCTGCGGTGGTCATGGGAGCGCGTCCGGTGTGTAAGGAGGGGATGGGATGGAATTGAAAACGGCGTCCCTTTGCTCCATCGGTGGACGGAGCAGCAATGACGATACGGTGCGGATCCAGGCCAGGGGCCAGGATCTTTGTGTTTTCGTAGGGGACGGACTGGGTGCCTATTCCGGCGGCGCGCTGGCTTCTCAGGCGGCGGCGGAGGCGGTGCTGGAGGCCCACCGGTGGGGGAGCCTGCTGGAGGACCGGCAGCTGACCACAGTGGTGGAGCAGGCAGACCAGGCCGTCAAGAAGCTCCAGCAGGAGCGCAACGGCACCATGAAGACCACCATGGTGGCCCTGGTGATCGAGGATGGCCGGGCCAAATGGGCCCATGTGGGGGACTCCCGGCTGTACCATTTCCGCTGTGGCTGGCTGCAGCAGCAGACGGTGGACCACAGCGTCTCTCAGATGGCAGTGATGATGGGCCAGATCCGTCCCGATCAGATCCGGACCCATCAGGACCGGAACCGGATCTTGCGGGCCCTGGGTGGGCCGGATGCCAGAGCCGATGTGTCCAATACGGTGATGCTCACCGGCGGCAAGGACGTGTTCTTGCTGTGTACCGATGGGTTTTGGGAATATGTATATGAAGAAGAGATGGAGCAGCTGTTGAAGGAAAGCTCCGACCCCCAGCAGTGGCTGGAAGCTATGGAGGCCCTCCGGCTGGAGCGGGCTCCCACTGACAGTGATAATTACACCGCTGCCGCGGTGTTTTGTTAAAAAGAGGGATCATTATGGAACAGATACGTTGCTTTGGCTGCATGAAGCTCCGCCCGGAGGGGCAGCCCTGCCCCCACTGTGGCTATACTGATACGCCCAACGAGGCCCACCAGCTCCCGGTGGGGACCGTGCTGAAGGAGCAGTACCTGATAGGCAGGGTCCTGGGCCAGGGGGGCTTCGGCATCACCTATATGGGCTGGGATCTGTACCTGGATACGCCGGTGGCGATCAAGGAGTATTATCCCTACGGTGTGGTCACCCGGAACACCCAGCTGGGCACGGAGGTGATCCCTCTCTCCGGCACCGTGGGCCCCCGGTTCCAAAACGATAAGGACCGGTTCATGCGGGAGGCCAAGATGCTGGCCCGGTTCGCCCAGGTCAGCCAGATCGTCCAGGTGAAGAACTTCTTCTCCCACAACGGCACCGCCTACATCATCATGGAATTCGTGGAGGGCATCACCCTGAAGCGGCACGTGGCGGACCAAGGGGGCAAGCTGGACCTGGAGGAGACGCTGCAGATCCTGGGCCCCGTGATGGAGGCCCTGGGCAAGGTACATAAGACGGGGCTGGTCCACCGGGACATCAGCCCGGACAATATCATGATCCTCCCCGGCGGAGGCGTGAAGCTGCTGGATTTCGGCGCGGTGCGGGACGTTGGCACCGACGCCGCCGCGGACAAGGAGCTGACCCGCTCCACCGAGGCGATCTTGAAGCAGGGCTTCGCCCCCATCGAGCAGTACCAGAGCCGGGGCAGTCTCGGCCCCTGGACCGATGTGTACGCCCTGTGCGCTACGATCTGTTATTGTATCACCGGCAAGGTCCCCACTGACGCTCCGGAGCGGCTGCTGGGGGATGACCGGCTGCAGCTGAAAGAGCAGGTGCCGAGCCTGACGGAGTACCAGGTGTCGGTGCTGGAGCGGGGCATGGCCCTGCGCACCGATGACCGGATCGGCTCGGTGGAGACGCTGCACCAGATGCTGATGGATCAAAAGACTGAGACGGTCCTGGGGGAGATCCCCCGGACCCAAAGACCGGACAAGACCTCCATCGCCGAGAAAAAGGTCCGGCAGGAGGACAAGGCAAGGCAGGAGAAGAAGGAGGAGAAGGCCCAGCAGGAGAAGAAAGCCCTCCCCGGCTGGCTGGACTGGCGCATCGTGGCCCTGGTGGGCGTGCTGGTGGCGCTGGTGGCGGCGGTGGGGATCTTCATCGCGATCGGCAGCGGCAAGGACGCGCCGGGAGCGACGCTGGAGGACCAGTCTGACCAGTCCACGGCCTCCCCCCAGGAGCAGACCCAGCCGAAGCAGGTCCTCACCGGAGATTGCGGCGACGACCTTCGCTGGTCGCTGGATCTGGACACCGGTGTGATGACCATCAGCGGCACAGGTAAGATGTGGAACTTCTCTGAGACGGAGGATGGACAGCAGCGCCCCTGGCAGGATCATATCTCTCAGATCCGGTCCGTGGAGCTGGGGGCCGGGGTGACCAACGTGGGGCCCGGCGCCTTCAAGGACTGCACGGCCCTCGTGGAGGTGGACCTGGGGACCGATCTGGAGCAGATCGGCGGGAACGCTTTCGCCGGGACTGCCCTGACGGCGGTGACCCTGCCGAACAGTCTGCGGGTGATCTACGCTTCAGCCTTCGCCGGCTGCGCTGCCTTGAAGGAGGTGGACTTCGGCGATGGGGTGGAGAAGATCTACTCCAAGGCGTTCTATGGCTGCGGCCTGGAGCTGGTGGAGCTGCCGGAGAGCCTGACCAAGCTGGAATTCTGGACCTTCGGCGACTGCCAGCAGCTGCACACGGTGCTGCTGCCGGAGAGCCTGCCGGAGCTGGAGATCATCACCTTCGATAACTGCTCCGCCCTGCGGACGGTGAAGATCGGCAAGGACACCAAGATCGGCTCCATGCTGTCCGAGGGCGTGGTGGTGACCCCCTTCAACCATGACCAGCGGCCTCAGATGCCCGAAGATCTGATGATCGTGGGCCCCGCCGGCGCCAAGGCGGAGGACTTCGCCGAGGATATCCCCTTTGGGACGATCGAGACCGACGATGGCGGGACGGTCAGCGGCAGCGTGGATGGAGGCGTGGATTGGACACTGTTCACTGCCAGCGGCGATATGCTGCTGACCGGGAAGTGCGGCCAGGATGTGAGCTGGTCCCTGGACCGGTCCGATGGGGCCATGGTCATCCGGGGCACCGGGCCGATGTGGGAGTTCCACTATCCCGCCTTCGAAGGATTCGAAGCTTATGAGGGCGAATGTCAGCGGCCCTGGGACGCTTTCGCCCATGAGATCCACACCGTGGTAGTGGCAGAGGGAGTGACCAACGTGGGCGTGGGCGCGTTCATGAACTGTGCCCAGCTGGAGCAGGTCCAGCTGGCGGGGTCGGTCCAGAACATCAACGGCAAGGCGTTCTATGGTACTGCCCTGTCTGCCATCACCCTGCCGGAGGGGGTGGAGGGGATCTATTCCCATGCCTTCGCCGGATGTGCGTCGCTGAAAACAGTGGAGTTCCCCAGCTCTCTGCGGCTGATCTCCACCCATGGCTTCCAAGGCAGCGGTATAGAGGAGCTGCGATTCCCGGAGGGGATCGTGGAGATCGCTGGGTCCGCTTTCCAAAACTGCGTCCAGCTGCGCCAGGTGTATCTGCCGGCGTCTTTGGAGACGATGGGGACATGGACCTTCGCCGAATGCGCTTCCCTGGAGCAGGTGGTGATCCCGGAGGACTGCAAGCTGCAGGTGATCCCGGAGACGGCTTTCTACAACACCGCATTGCGGCAGATCCAGCTCCCGAAGGGGATCGTGGAGATCGGCGATCACGCATTCCGTGGATCGCAGCTGCACCAGATCGATCTGCCGGTGTCTTTGCAGACGCTGGGGAGATACGCCTTCGCGGATTGCGCTTCCCTGGAAAAGGTGGTGATCCCGGAGGGCTGCAAGCTGCAGGTGATCCCGGAGGCGGCTTTCTACAACACCGCACTGCAAGAAGTCCAGCTCCCGGAGGGGATCGTGGAGATCGGCGATCACGCATTCCGTGGATCGCAGCTGAGCCAGATCGATCTGCCGGCGTCTTTGGAGACGCTGGGTCTATGGACCTTCGCCGAATGCGCTTCCCTGGAGCAGGTAGTGTTCCAAGAGGGCTGCAAGCTGCAGACGATCCCAGGAGGGACCTTCAATAGTACTGCGCTGCGGCAGATCCGGCTCCCGGAGGGGGTCACGAAGGTGGAGCAAGCGGCTTTCGGTGCGTGTGGTCAGCTGAAGGACGTGTATTTGCCGGACTCTTTGGAGCTGCTGGAGTATTATGCGTTCTCGGGCTGCGCCGCTCTGGAGCGGGTGCGGATCGGGGCGGACACCCAGGTCCAGGTGACGGAGGCTGGGGACTACTCCCCCTTCCATGATCCGGAGGCGACCATGCCGGAGAAGCTACGGCTTCTGGGCGAGCCTGGATCGGCGGTCCAGGCACTGGCGAAGAAGCTGGGTCTGAGCTTCGAAGAAGGATGATATCTACGGGCGTGTTGCGAAAGCAACACGCCCGTGTCGATAGACCTATGGATCATCGTTTAGCGGCGCAGCCGTATCCCTTCTCCCGGGGGCGGCCGCGCAGCGAATCGAGATAGTAATGATCTCCGGGGGAGATCATACCTCTATTACGGTGCCCCGAAGGGGCGGAAGAGGGATGCGGGCGGCGACGTGATGGTTTCGGGGCGGTATAGACTTGGATCAGCGTTCAGCGTTTCAGCAGGTCTGATAGGTTTTCTAAACTTCCAGGTCATTGCCCGCATTCCTCTTCCGACCTCGCTTCGCTCGGCCACCTTCCCCCCGGGGGAAGGTATATGCGCCCCTGCGGGGCGCGTTGGGGCTGATGGTCGTCGTATCGTTTCGCGGCTGCGCCGGTAAAGGATGAGCTGTCGGGATCTCGTGGGATTTCTTCCAAAGAAATGAAGATTAGACTAGATTCGGGAAAAAGATCGTGCTATACTTATGATGTATGTGTATGCCCCGTCGTATGGGAGGCATACGATCTGGCAAGGAGGGTGATCGATTGGAAAACTATACGAAGTATCAGTTGAAGGCTGCCGATGAACTGGCATCTGTCCTGTCGGGCGTGGATGATCTGTTCGTGGTCGCCTGCAACAAGTGTTACAAGGAATATGACACCATGGTGGAGCCGGACCTGGACGCGTTTTTGGAGCTGGCTAAGGCCCAGGGCAAGAACGTCACCGGCGCTATGCGGCTGGATTTCCTGTGTAACAAGACCCAGACGGCGAAGCGTTTGGTGGATGCCATCCCGGAGGGGACCAAGAACGTGTTCGTGGTGTCCTGCGGTCTGGGCGTGCAGACCATGGCGTATGTGGACGAGCTGCCCACCTTTGCGGCCTGCGATTCTATCAACTATCCCGGCCATCACGGTATGGCCCTGACCAAGAAGCGCTGCGACGCCTGCGCCCAGTGCTATCTGACCACCACCGGCGGCATCTGCCCGATCGTGGACTGCTCCAAGAGCCTGGTCAACGGTCAGTGCGGCGGTGCCAAGGACGGCAAGTGCGAAGTGGACCCCAACAAGGACTGCGCCTGGGAGAAGATCCAGCAGCGCCTTGAGAAGCAGGGCCGTATCGGCGAGCTGACTGCCCAGCCGGTGCAGGTCCGTGACTGGTCCAAGGTCAACTTCAAGGTCATCAATGACTATGTAAAGGCCATCCGTGCCACCCGTCAGGAGGGCTGGTACGGCGGCATCCACCCGGTAGAGGGCAAGGAGCCCACCGAGCATCTGGGTCTGGTCCGGTTCCCCGAGCCTAAGACCGTGGTGCTGCCCATGTCCATGCATCTGGGTGCGCCCGCTACCCCCATCGTAGAAGTGGGCGACAAGGTGAAGGTGGGCCAGAAGATCGGCGAGGCTGCCGGTTTCATCTCTGCCCCCATCCACAGTAGCGTCAGCGGTACTGTCATCGCCATCGAGGACCGTCCCCACGCCACCAGAGGCACCTGCCTGAGCGTGGTGATCGAGTCCGACGGCCTGGGCACCGTCCACGAGGATGTCAAGCCCAACAAGCCCCTGGAGGAGCTGAGCCCTGACGAGATCATCGAGATCGTGAAGAATGCCGGTATCGTGGGCATGGGCGGCGCTGGCTTCCCCACTTACGTCAAGCTGAAGCCCAACAAGCCCATCGAGGCAGTGCTGGTGAACGCCTGTGAGTGCGAGCCCATGCTGACTGCCGACCATCGGATGCTGCTGGAGTTCGCCGATGACATCATCTTCGGTCTGCAGGCGGAGATGAAGACGGTGGCTGCCCCCAAGGGCATCATCGTGATCGAAGAGAACAAGCCCGATGCCATCGCGCTCCTGCGGGAGAAGACCGCGGGTCTGGAGGGCATCGAAGTCCTGGAGGTGGCCACCCAGTATCCCCAGGGCGGTGAGAAGATGCTGATCAAGCGGGCCATGGGCCGCAGCGTGCCCAGTGGCGGTCTGCCTGCCGATGTGGGCGCCTGTGTCAGCAACGTGTCCACCGTCAAGGCCATCGCCGACGCGATCCGCACCGGTATGCCCCTGGTGGAGCGTGTCACCACCGTCACCGGTAAGTACATCCCGAATCCCGGCAACTTCATCGTGAAGCTGGGCACCTCTGCCGCTGAGCTGGTGGCTCACTGCGGCGGGATCAGCGCCGAGGACGTGACCATCAAGGCCGGCGGTCCCATGATGGGCTTCCCCCAGACCACTCTGGACACCCCAATCATGAAGGGCTCCAACGGCATCATCGCCATCGACACCGATGTGACCGAGCCTCAGGAGTGCATCAAGTGCGGCCGCTGCGTGGACGTGTGCCCCATGGAGCTGAAGCCCCTGCACTTCGTCAAGCTGGCCGGTGCTTCTGACTGGCAGGGCTGCAAGGATATGAACATCATGGATTGCATGGAGTGCAGATGCTGTGAGTATATCTGCTCCTCCAAGCTGCCCCTGGTCACCATGATCAAGATGGGCAAGAACGGCGTAAGGGGGATGAAGTAAGATGCTGATCACAGAACTGAAAGCGAAGGAAACGATCGCCTCCCAGCTGGGCAGCAAGGTCTTCGTCATCTTCTGCCACGGCTGTAAGGAGATCCGCTTCCCCGAGAAGGAAGCCGATGACCTCCTGGAAGAGCTGACGGCTGCCGGTAAGGTCACCGGCTCCATCACCACCGACTACATCTGCGACCCCGACCAGCTGAAGCTGCGGCTGGAGAAGTTCGCCGCCGCCATCGAAGGGGCCGATACCATTTTGGTGGCCTCCTGCGGCGTGGGCGTCCAGACGGTGGCGTCCATGTTCGAGAGCAAGAAGGTGGTGGCCGCCTGCGATACCTATGCCCTCCCCGGCTTCCAGGGCGTGACCCCTCTGGAGCATGACTGCAAGCAGTGCGGCGAGTGCTATCTGAACCTGACCGGCGGCATCTGCCCCCTGACCGCCTGCTCCAAGAGCTTGGTGAACGGTCAGTGCGGCGGCTGCAAGGACGGCAAGTGTGAGGTGGACCCCGGCATGGAATGCGGCTGGGAGCGGATCCAGAAGCGTCTGGCCCAGATCGGCCGCCTGGATGCTCTGAAAGCCCCCATCCAGATCCGGAACTACGCCACCGATGTGAATATTTGATGTAAGGAGACAGATCTCATGAGAATTACTGAATTGTTTGATAACGGCCAGTTCGTGGTCACCGCTGAGGTCGGTCCTCCCAAGGGCATCGATGCCAGCCATGTGGTGGAGGAGGCCAAGGAGTATCTCAGTGGCATCACCGCCGTCAACGTCACCGATAACCAGTCCTCCGTCATGCGTATGGGCAGCCTCCCTGCCTGCGTCATGCTGAAGAACGCGGGCCTGACCCCCATTTTGCAGCTGACCTGCCGCGACCGGAACCGGATCGCTCTGCAGTCCGAGCTGCTGGGCGCTGCGGCTCTCGGCATCGACAACATCCTGTGCCTGACTGGCGACCACACCAAGATGGGCGACCATCCCGGTGCCAAGCCCGTGTTCGATCTGGACTCCGTGAGCCTGCTGCACACCGTGTGCCAGCTGGAGAAGGGCGTGGATCTGGGCGGCAACGAGCTGGTGGGCGAGGCGCCCAAGTTCGCCAAGGGCGCTGTGGTGTCCCCCTGCTCTGACAGCGTGGATGCCCAGCTGGCTAAGATGGAGCGCAAGGTCATGGCGGGCGCGGAGTACTTCCAGACCCAGGCCGTGTTCGATTCCGAGAAGTTCATCCAGTTCATGGAGAAGGCCAAGCAGTTCGGCAAGCCCGTGCAGCTGGGCGTGATCATCCCCAAGTCCGCCGGTATGGCCAAGTTCATGAACAAGAACGTGGCGGGCGTCCATGTTCCCCAGGAGATGATCGATGCGCTGGCCGCCGACAAGGAGCGTGCCAAGGCCGGTATCACCGGCGTGGAGATCGCCGCCAAGATCATCAAGGAGTGCCGTCCCTACTGCCAGGGCGTGCACATCATGGCCTTGGGCTGGGAAGCCAAGGTGCCCCAGCTGCTGGAGCTGGCTGGTATCTGATATTTTTTCCACCGGAGCGGCACCGCCGCTCCGGTCTTTTTTATCACCATCGCCCAGTGTGTCGAAAACGTGTCAGATCCCTGTTTGTCGGGCAGTTGCGCTACAGCCCTTGCCCCCCGCGTTTACGAGGGGGGTGGCGCGCAGCGCCAGGGGGAGTCCGCGCAAGATTTTGATCTTGCGCGTTTTTACGGAAGATGCTGTATTATTCGCACTCCCCCCGCCCCACTGCGCTTCGCTTGTGGGGCACCCCCCTCATAAATGAGGGGGGCAAGGGCGTGTGTGAACTGTCCGACAAACAGAGATCTGACCATTGGATCCGTTGAGCTGACAGCGTCGTCTCGGGGGAAGGGATCGCGCGGAGGTGTTGAAAAATGTTGACGTATCTTGGGGGACGTTGTAAAATGATGGAGAAGAACGCTCCTTTGGAGGTAGATCATGAGAAATATGAGAAGGATCGGGGCGCTGTTGCTGGCGCTGGTCGTGGCTGTGGGCATCCTGGCTATGCCGGTGCAGGCGGTGTCCTCCGTTTGCGATGGGCTGGAGCTGGAGCTGGTGCCGGATCAGACTGTGTATGAGGCCGGGCAGACCATCACCGCCACGCTGACGGTATGCAATAATAATGATACGCCCATGGAAGGGGTCTGCCTGCAGGCGTTGATCCCTCAGGGCTATGAGGCGGCGGAGGAGATCTCCACGGAGCCCGGCACGCTGCAGCCGGGAGAGCAGGTGTCGATCGCTCTGACCTTCGACCCGGAGCAGCTGCCCAAGATGGGAGATCCCACCTTCCCCTGGGCGTTGGTGCTGACCGCAGCGGCAGTGCTGCTGGCCCTGGTACTTCGCAAGGGCCGCCGGGGGGTCTGTGTGCTGCTGGCCCTGGTGATGACGGTGGGCCTCCTCCCTGCCCCTGCTCAGGCGGTGGGGAACAGCAAGACTCTGTCCGTCCGGGCCAATGTGACTGTGGACGGGAAGGGCCTTCCTCTTGAAGCCCAGGTCCGCTATCAGCCTCTGGAAGCCCAGCTGGACCCGGATGGGGACGGTCTGCCCACCTATCTTGAGGAGCTGGCCAAGACGGACCCCCAGCTGGCGGATACGGACGGAGACGGCGTGACCGATCATCAGGAGCTTTGCCGCATCGGCACGGACCCGCTGGTGGTGGATTCCGATGGAGACGGCACCCCCGACGGTCAGGAGGATGCGGACCGGGATCTGCTGGACAATGCCAGGGAGCATCAGCTGGGGACCCAGCCGGACCGGCCGGACACCGATGGGGACGGCATCACCGACGGACTGGAGGTCCTGCGCTGTCACACGGATCCTCTGCGTGCCGACACCGACGGTGACGCGGTGGACGACGGCCAGGAGCAGGCGCTGGGCTCGGATCCTCTGGTGCCGGAGGCCAGCTTCCGGGTGACCCAGACCGCTTCCGACGGAAAGGCCTTCGTGGATATGGACCTGACCGGTGCCCAGGTGGGGACGCTGAAGGTGGAGGACGCTGCCACCTCCCCGCTGATCCCGGCGGAGTTCCCCGGCTATCTGGGCAAGGCTTACGATTTTACCGTGGATGGAGATTTCCGTCAGGCTCAGATCTCCTTCTGCTTCAATGAGCAGGTGCTGGAGCGGGGCGCGAAGCCCACGATCTACTATGTGGATCAGGATGACCAGGTGCTGCAGCCTCTGGCTACCACTGTGGAGGGGGGCGTGGCTACCGCCACTGTGGAGCATTTCTCCACCTACGTCCTGCTGGACAGCACCGTGTATCAGGGCTCCTTCACCTGGGAGGACACCTGGGACAACACCGGTACCTACTCCAGCGTGGAGGTGGTGCTGGTGGTGGACGATTCCGGCTCCATGGGCTATGCCGGTGACTATCTGGACCCGGAGAACAAGCGGCTGCAGGTTGCCCGGGATCTGATCGACGCACTGCCCGAGGGGGCCAAGATCGGCGTGGTCTGGTTCGCTTCCTCCGCCAAGCTGCTGACCCCCACGCTGACCACCGACAAGGAGGAAGCCAAGGCATGGCTCACTACCCGCTACTTCACCTCCATCGGCGGCAGCACCAATATGTATCAGGCCATCGACAAGAGCCTGGAGCTGTTCCAGAGCACCGAGGCCGACGCGCTGAAGACGGCGATCGTCCTCACCGACGGCCGGGCCCACGATCATGACGATCATCACGAAAGCACCATCGCCGCCGCCCAGGCAGCTGGGGTGCAGGTCCACACCGTGGGACTTGGTGATGAGGATATGTGCATCCTGGATCACCTCCAGCCCCTGTCTGACAGCACCGGCGGCAGCTTCCACTATGCCGAGCACGCCGACGCGCTGTCGGAGATCTACGCCGATATCAGCAAGATGATCGACCTGAGCGTGGACACCGACGGGGACACCATCCCCGACTATTATGAGGACAATATGGTGACCTTCAGCGGCATCGAGGTGGCGCTGGATAAGAACAAGGCGGACACCGATGGGGACGGCCTGATGGACAACGAAGAGGTGTCGGTGGAGCTGGTGTACAGCGAGGACAAGTCCCAGATCTATGTCAAGGGCGTGCTGCATTCCTCCCCGGTCCTGACGGATTCCGACTACGACGGACGGGACGATGCTCTGGACGCTTCCCCTCTGGACAGCAGCTACCAGGGCACCTCCACCTCCAGCTATGCCACCTCCACCGTGTCCGGCTACATGGACTACCGCTGGTTCTTCGGCGACCAGACGGTGTACAATAGCGAGCTTTGCAGACTTTCGATCCTTCTGGCAGGTTCCATCTATGACGGCAGCGCTCTGGCCCTCCAGGATGCCACCGGGGACAACGCCACCAAGGGCACGACCCTGCCCATGATCCTGGAGTATTTCGGCATGGAGGGGGCCAGGACCGTGTTTTTGGGAGACCTGTATTCCGATGAGCATCTGTCGGAGGTGGGCCTGGGCTTCCGGGACGTGACCGTGGGCGGCGTCACCAAGACGGTGGTGAACGTCACGGTCCGTGGCACCAACGCCACCATCGAGGAATGGTCCAGCAACTGCGACATCGGCGACATCAGCCTACATACCGAGGGGGATGACTGGTCCAACACCTTGAACCACAAGGGCTTCGACATCGCCGCCACCCGGATCATGGCAGTGGTGGAAAGCTACATCCAGGAGCAGGGCTTGTCGGAGGACAGTCTGGTGTACTGGGTCACCGGCCACTCCCGTGGCGCGGCGATCGCCAACATCATCGGCGCCGCCTATGAAAAGGCGGGCAAGACCGCCTTCACCTACACCTTCGCCACCCCCAACTGCACTCTGGACCCGGAGGCCCATTCCTATACGTCCATCTTCAATCTGATCAATGAGGACGATTTCGTCCCCTGTATGCCCATGGAGGCCTGGGGCTACACCACCTTCGGCCGCTCCACCACCACCCAGAGCATCCGGGAGATGTATGAGAAGGAGTGGGAGAGCTTCACCGGGATCGGGGACTACAATTCCGATGCCAACAATATGCAAGCCTGCGTGGACGCGATCGCCGCGATCCTCCCCGCCGGTACGGATCCCCGGGTGGAGGCCTTCCGCTACACCTGCGCCTGCCACGGCGACGGCTCCGATGACACCATCACCATCACCAACAATGGTATGTCCGAGGACAGCCGGGAGAAGGCCATCGCCAAGATCCCGGAGAACGCCCTGCCGGTGTGCATCATCACCCGCTACGAGGGCGGCTGGATCAGCGGCTGGAACTTCGACGTGTGCCAGACCCCCTCCTATCTGATGCAGCTGCTGGCGGCCTTCATGGGCGGCAAGATCGATACCTACCGCTTCGTCATGGAGCTGGACATCGCCAAGCGGTACGAAAATGCCAAGACCGCGATCTCCGCCGCGGGCCTCAGCGGCATCGAGCATCCCCACTATCCCGAAAGCTACTACGTTTTGGCCATGAACGTCACGGAAGCGGACTTCTAGAGGCTTGACTTTTGGAAAAACTTATGGTATATTTGAATAACGAATGAGGGAGTAGTGAGCGCGGGTCATCCTGCGTTGGCAAGTCAACATCCTGGCGAAAGCCTGGCTTGTCTTTCATCACAAGACTCATGCGAAGCTATTTTTGCCGTGCATGGACTCGCTCTTACCCAGTTTTGACATCCAGGTATGGCACAGGTCATACCTGGATATTTTTATTGGGAGGGATCTCGTGGTCGAGCTGATCGTTCAAAACCTATTGCTGGGCGTGGGCCTTGCCATGGACGCGTTCTCCGTGTCCTTGGCGGACGGGCTGGAGGAGCCCTGCATGAAGAAGCGGCGCATGGCTGTGGTGGCGGGCATCTTCGCGCTGTTCCAGGCATTGATGCCCATGATCGGATGGACCTGCGTCCACACCGTGGTGCAGTATTTCCAGAGCTTCCAGGCATTCATACCCTGGATCGCCCTGATCTTGCTGTGCTGGATCGGCTTCAATATGATTTTCGAGAGCCTCAAGGGGGGCGATGATCCCTGCGGCAGCCATCATCTGGGTCTGAAAGCCCTGCTGGTCCAGGGAGTCGCCACTTCCATCGATGCCCTTTCCGTGGGCTTCACCATCGCCCACTATGATCTTTGGTCCGCTCTGGCGGCGGTGGGGCTGATCGGCGGAGCGACCTTCCTGATCTGCTTCGCTGGCATCGCCATCGGCAAGAAGGCAGGCACCAAGCTGGCCGGGAAAGCCGGCATCCTGGGCGGCGTGATCCTGATCGCCATCGGCCTGGAGATCTTCATCACCGGCGTATTCTTTTGAGCCCGGTAACACTACGCAGGAGAACGTAGGGCGAGGGCATGCCCTCGCCCTACAAAAGTGTGTCATTAAAATGTATCAATATATAAGGGGGACAGATCTATGAAGATGATTTACACCCAGACCTCGGAGGAGGTCCTCCGGTCGTTGCAGACCGGTGCGGAGGGCCTGAGTTCTCAGGAGGCCAAAAGCCGCCTGGAGAAGTACGGCCCCAACAAGCTGAAGGAGGCTGAGAAGGCCACCTGGTTCCAGCGCTTCATGGCCCAGCTGAAGGATCCCATGCTGATCATCCTGATGATCGCGGCGGTGGTCTCTGCCGGCACCACGGTGCTGGACTTCTTCCAGCTGCCTGAGCCCCGGGACTTCGGTCACCTGACGGAAGGCCTGGTGGAAGTGGGCATCATCCTGGTGGTGGTGCTGCTGAACGCGATCCTGGGCGTGATCCAGGAGAGCAAGGCGGAAGCCGCCATCGAAGCCTTGCAGACCATGACCGCCGCCACCTGTAAGGTGATCCGGGACGGCAAGCAGATCGTGCTGCATTCCGACGAGCTGGTGCCCGGCGATGTGGTGGTGCTGGAGGCCGGTGATGCAGTGCCTGCCGATGGCCGTATCATCGAGAACGCCTCCTTGAAGATCGAGGAAGCCGCCCTCACCGGCGAGTCCGTGCCTGTCAACAAGATGATCGATGCCCTGAACCTGTCCGGCGGCAAGGACGAGGTGCCTCTGGGCGACCGGAAGAACATGTGCTACATGGGCTCCACCGTGGTCTATGGCCGCGGCAAGGCGGTGATCACCGCCACCGGCATGGACACCGAGATGGGCAAGATCGCCGACGCTCTGGCACAGACCCAGGAGGAGCAGACGCCCCTGCAGCGCAAGCTGGATCAGCTGGGCAAGACCCTCAGCTGGCTGGTGCTGGGCATCTGCGTGTTCATCTTCGCTTTCAACCTGATCATGAAGGGCAACTATTCCCTCAGCGGCATCCTGGGCACCTTCATGGTGGCAGTCTCTCTGGCTGTGGCCGCGATCCCCGAGGGCCTGGCCACCGTCGTTACAGTGGTGCTGTCCATCGGTGTCACCAAGATGTCCCAGCGTAACGCCGTGATCCGCCGCCTCACCGCCGTGGAGACCCTGGGCTGCACCCAGG